>NZ_JAMXFI010000029.1:0-77668 GCF_025460875.1 Microvirga yunnanensis | reverse complement strand
CCAAACGTGGGTCCACTTTTGGGTCCGATATTCTCGGGCACCTGTCACGAGCAGGGCCGTGGTACCCCCCATGGCCGATCGATGGTCCCGCCATGGGACGCGCCCGAAAAACATCAGTCGGCGACTGCAACCCGGCGCGAGCCAGGGATGTCGCCGCACCATCGCATGGCGCGGCGAAGGGATCCGGGGCCCCCGTCAGCGCAAGCTGTTGGCCGCCAAGGTGTCCCCTGCCTGCATCCAGGATGCGTCAGCCGCGCTCGAAGACAAATGGTTGACGGCCCACATGGCCGCCTGCGTCCGGTTTGCGACGCGGATCTTGCGCAGGATGGCCTTGATGTGAACCTTCACGGTTGCCTCGGCAACGTCGAGCTTGCGCGCGATGACCTTGTTCGGCGCCCCCTGCATCAGGCATTGCAGGATCTCCGCTTCTCTGCTCGACAGCGTCCGGATCGGCGAATCCTGTCCTTCCGACGTCGGAGCAGCCTGCAAAGAGGAGACTTTGACGACAGGAGCCTCCTTCGAGAGGTCGAGCGCCTCCGCGTGCGTGGAAATGGCCGCGAGGAAGGCTGCGGACGGGAAGACGACCTCGCCCAGCATGACCAAATCGAGGTACTTGATCAGGGCCTCGCATCCAGTCGTCGCGAGACAGTATCCATCCGCGCCGGACTGGAAAGCCGATTTCATCCCCTCGAGATTGAAGCTGTCCGACAGCAGGACAATGCGAGCCTGAGCATATTCCTGCTTCAACGACGATATGCCTTCAGCCAATCCTGTCGGATAAAGATTCGCGTCAAGAATGAAGAGGATCTGGCCTTGTCGCGTAGCCTCATCGAGAGCGATCTCTGCGCGCGTCAGGTTTTCGGGATGCAGCCGAAACCGCGTGCTCGAGAGGATATGCCTCAAGCCCTCGCGCAACATTGAATTCTTGCAGCCTAAGATCGTGGTGACTGGGAGAAGGTGTGACATGCGAGGGGCCTTTCCGCAGAGATTACCTCGAATTGTACAAATTAACGGTTCGTTATCCATCCTTAATAAAGGGGTATCGTTTTATGCTTAGGAGGTAGGAAATCGATGCCTCTTCGGAGGCCGCCGGCTTGAGCCTTCGGATCAAGGCATGACCCCGGGCAAGGGCCGAGAATCCGAGCTGCGATGTTTCGGATGGCATCGGGTTTTCCGATGCATGCGCGCGCCGAGGCGCGAACTCGGCGGGGTTGCGCCTCGCCTCGACCGCAGCGCCGACGCATGCCTCGCGCATGCTCGAGACCTGCGCGCCGTTCAGCACGTTCGAGCAGACATCTTATCCGGCAAATCGCGTGCCGCCCATGAACGGTCGCGCTTGATCCGAGATGCCGGTGATTGCGGCACCTCGCCTTTCGCGTTCATGTCTCACCGAGCAACGGCATTCGGCGCGGCAGGCGAGGCTCCTCCGGCTTCCCTCGTCGATTCGGTCGCGGCCGGTTCCGTCATGGCGCTCAAGGCGACGGCGGCGAGAGGAAAGCCGCTCTCGCGAGCGCTGCTCATGAGCTCGATCGCCTTCCTGGGGTCGGCCTTGACCCCCGATCCTGACTTGTACATGAGCCCGAGCCGGTACTTGGCTTCCGAATTACCTGAATCGGCTGCGACCTGGAGCAGGCTTGCGGCCTTCTCCGGCAAAGCTTCCACGCCGATCCCATCCGTGTAGGCATGAGCCAGACCGATGAGCGCTTCCGTGTTCCCGGCCGAGGCCGCCTTGTCGAGGCCTGCGATGATCAGAGCAACCAGATCATCGGCCGGCCGCAAGGTCAGAAGTCTCGCGAGGGCCTGCCCGGCCGCCGAATTGTCCTTGTCCAGGGCTGCGAGGCTGTACCACCGTACCGCCTGCCGCTGATCTTCGGGATCGGTGCTGCTCGAGAGAGCCGTGGCCATGCGCATGGCGGCAGCGGAATCGCCGTGCTCGGCCGCGATCCTGATCAACCGGGCAGCCGCGTCGCGGTTCTGAACCCCGCGTGTGCCGCGCTCCAGTTCGGCAGCAACCTGGTAGGCGATGCCGGGCTTGAGTTGAGCCGCCTGCTCGAAGAACCGGAGGGCCGACTCCATGTCCGTCGTTCCCTCGCTTCCCAGGGCGAGCGCCCAGCCGATCTCGAGCAGGGTGCTGCGCCGGCGGCCCTCGTTCACACCATCGAGCCATTTCAGCGCAGCCGTCTCGTTGCGCTCCAGGCCGCGACCGGTGCCATAGCCGTAAGCGGCATAGGCCATGGCACGCTCATGGCCGACGCGAGCCGCCCACAGGTACCACTCGGCCGCCTTCTTCGTGTCGACGGGAACACCCTCGCCGCGATCGTACATGCCGGCCACGGCCAGAACCGAACTCGATGCTCCTCTGAGGGCTTCGAACCGGAGGCGCCGCTCGAGCCGGGCACGATCGACACCCTGCAGGACCACGTCGTGGCGGGCCATGATCTTCGCCATGAGGCGTGTTGCCTCGCGGTCGCCGCGGGACGATGCGATCTTGGCCGCATCCAGCCCGGTGGCGAAATCCTGCGTGTCCATCTCCGCATCCAGAGCCTTCTGGCCGAGACGGAGAAGCCTCACGGTGGACATGGCGCGAAGCTGCGCCTGGGTGGGCGCTGCGGGTTGCGCGGTAGCGGCCCCCTGGGCGGCCGGCGCCTTCGCGGCGCTGGGAGAGGCGGCCAGGGCCGCCAAAGAGGCGCTCGTGAAGAGGCAGCTCAGGAGAACGATACGAGTAGTCTTGATCATCTTGCCTCTCCCACACGACGCCTATCGGCGCCCGTCTCGTCTTTCCTGGTTCTGCAATGCCGCTCGGATATCACTTCCTCGCGGCACCCTCGTCGGACATCACTTCCTCGCGGCACCCTCGGCCGTCTTCAGCCAGTCCTGCGCGGCGCTTGCATTCACGTCGGTGCCGAACCCGAGCGTCATGGCAAGGCTGAGGCCGTACATGGCCTCCGCATCTCCGGCCCGTGCCGCACGCTGAAGCCATTCCGTGCTCGCGCTCGCCGATAGTTCGACGCCGTACCCCGATGCATAGGCACGGGAGAGCTCCTTCATGGCGATCGTGTCGCCGGCCTCCGCGGCCTTCAGCAGCCAAGCGGCGCCGGCTCGCGGATCAGCCGGCACACCGAAGCCGAGCTGAAGGCTCCGTCCATATTCCCGCATGGCCGGCGCAAAGCCTGTCTCGGCGCTCGCCCGGAGCGTTTCCACCGCTCGATCGGCGGCCTCCGTGGGCATCGAAGCCACTCTGGACAGGTCGGCCGCGACAGCGGCGTCTCCTTTCTGCAAGGCTCTGGCGAGCCATTGCACGGCTGTTTGCATGTTGCTCTCGCCGATCTCGCCGGAGACATAGCCTCGCCCGAGATAACGCATGGCCTCGACCCGGCCCGCTTCTGCCGAGGTCTGGATGTACCTGACGGCCTCGTCCCTGCTGGCCGGCCCGCCCACGCCCTCGACCATCGCGCGCCCGATCAGGAACAGGACTGCCGGATCGCGGCCGCCGGCTTGGACGTCCGCAAGGGCTCTCTTCATCCAAAGACGAGCGTTCTCCCCGTGATCGGGACCGGAGACCTTGTGATGGACCTGCGCGAGCTCCACCATGTCCCGTGCGGTGCAAACCGGCAATGATGCGATGCGGGTGAGCCAGCGCGCCGCATCGGACTCATCCTTGGCGCTCGCCGCCAGGGCGATGGCCGCCCGCACGCTGCCGGCCGCCGCCGCAGCCTGCCTCCACTCCAGAGCCGTCTTGCCGGTCGGTTGCAGCTGAGCGTTGGGGAGTTCGGCGAGGGCCAGCATGGCAGCGGCATTGCCCGCCGAGGCGGATTCCCGCAGGACCTGCACGCCCCTCATGACATCGTCGGTGCGCCCACGCTGGGCGATCAAAAGGCGTCCGAGCTCGAACTGTGCATTCGAATCGCTCTCTTGCGCGGCACGCTCGAGCAGCGTCCGGGCTCCCGCCTCGTCGCGGCCGCCGTCCTTGGCGTCCAGCATCCGACGGGCCAGGAGAACCATGGCACGGGTCCGACCCTCCCCTGGCGCGAGAGCCCTCTCGCGCCACCGGGCGGACGCCGCTTCATCCATCGCGACGCCCGAACCGGAGCGATAGGCGGACGAGAGAAGGATCATGCTCTCGCGGTCGCCTCGCTCGGCCGCACGAAGGAGGGCCTTCGCGTTCCGCTGCGCCCCATCCGGATCGTCGCCCGCCTGGTTCGCAATGGCCGAAATGCTGCGCACGTGTCCCGCCTCCGCCGCGCGCGTCAACCACGCCTTGGCCTGCACCGGATCCGGAGCGACGGCTGTGCTGCAGGCGTAGAGTTCGGCCAGCAGACCCATGGCGTCGGCATCACCAAGCGAGGCGGCCTCCCGCAGGTCGCGAAGAGCCTCTTCGGACCGGCCCAGCGCCGGATAGGCGAGCAGGAGTTTCGCCATTTCCGTGAGAGACCCGACGTCCCCGCGGGCCGCCGCTTGGCGATAGAGGCTCAAGGCCGCGTTCACCTCGGGCTTTCCGGTCGCGCCGGCGGCGTAAAGACGTGCGAGGCTGACCAGAATGCCCGTGGTGTGCCCCGGCAGGGCACTTGCCTTCACGAGGGCGTCCGCCGCCTTCGGCAGATCCGGTGCCGCGCCGAACTCGCCCCGGTAATGGCGGGCAAGGAGCTTGTAGGCCTCGGGATCGGCATTCGACCCCGCACGCTCGAGCCAGACGATCGCCTTCGGCACATCCTTCGGCGCACGATCGCCGAGGAGGAGACGCTCGCCCAGCAATGTCATGGCCCGAGGCTCCCCGGCCTCGGCGGCTCGGGTGAGATGGGACAGGAACTGCTCCGGCGCCGCCTTGACGCGGCCTTGCAGGTAGATTTCCGCAAGGGCCAGATCGGCCTTGGGATCGCCCTGGCGCGCGGCCGCTTCAAACCACTTGACCGCCTCGGCCAGTCCACCGGGCACCAGGGCGTCGTCGCTCAGGATCGTCGCGATATCGAAGAGAGCGCCGCACTTGCCTTTTCCGAGTTCGGCGTAGAGGGTCTGGAGGGCCAGCTTGATGAGATCCTCCGTCACGCCCTGCGGGACGGAACCGATCTTGCCGCTGCGCTGCAACCGCGCGAGCTCGATCATGCCGTCGACATTGCCGGCCGTCGAGGCGGCGCGGAGCAGTTGCTCCGCGTCGCGAACATTGGCCGCGGCAATCCGGCCCTGCACATGGAGCTGGGCGAGCAGGACGGACCCATCCATGTTCAGCATGGACGAGGCCGTCTTCAAATGGCTCGCCGCGCGCTCGGGATCGACAGGCCCTGCGGCGGGATCGAGGAAGAGCTTGCCGAGCCGGAAATGAGCCCGGCCCCGACCGGCCCATGGCCGGTCTGCGAGATCCTCGAGAAGTTTGCGCGCCGTCAGAGGCGACCGGCTGGTATCGGCACGTCCCTCGGCGTAGGCGATCGCAGCCTCGTACATCTCGTCGGGATCGTTGACGGGCTGCGTTCTGTCCCACGTGCTCCAGTCCCGCGTCAGATGCGGCTTGGTGGCGGGCTGGCAGATCTTGCTGAAATCGGCATTGGGCGCGAGGGATCGCGGGCCGGACGTCTGGGCGGCCCCGGACGTGGCAAGCGCCATCCACACGGCGAACCCCGCGACGGAGGCGCCGCCGATCCGGTCGGGCCGAAAGGCCGGCGATCGTCTGGCGGGCCGACGAAACATCACCATTGTGGCTCTCCACCCCATCTCACGCTTGCGGGCATTCCGCTGTCCTGCTTCGCTCATTCTTCACCTTGTCAGCCGGGCGTCGCGTTCGTCAGTTTCGCCAGCGCTTTGGCGGCCTGGGAGTGACCGGCCCGCGCGGCCTTCTCGAGCCATTCCCGCGCCGTGGCTCGCTCCTTGTCGGACGATCCCTGCTGGTAACGGAAGGCGAGCCGGTACATCGCGCCCGGATGCCCCTTCTCGGCCGCTTGCCTGAGCCAACGGTCGGCTTCACGCGCGTTCGGCTTCGTGGCGATGTCGTTCAGGCGGTAGAGTTCGAACATCGCGTCCGGAGACCCGAGGCTCGCGGCTCTCTCGAGCCAGGTCTTCGCAAGTCCCGGATCGAGCTGCGTGCCCGTACCGTTGGCCAAGGCGCGCGCCACCTCGATCATCGCAAGCGGAGATCCACCTTCCGCAGCCCGCAGATAGGAGGCGAACGCACCTTCGCTGTCGACCGTTGCACCCAGGCCCGACAGCTTGAGGCCTCCGAGCTGAAGCCTCGCGTCGATCTGCCCGGCCTCGCCGGCCCGCGACAGCCACTGCTCGGCCGTGCGGCTGTCACGCTCCACGCCGCCCCCGTAAAGGTATGCCAGTCCAAGACGGATCTGCCCGTCCGGATCACCCTGGTTCGCAGCCTGGGCGAAGAACTCCGCCGCAACCTTGCGATCCTGAGCGACGCCGACGCCGCGCTCATAGGCTTCACCCAGAGCCAGCTGCACCTTGGTGTCGCCCGGCTCCTCGTTGTAGATCTCCCGGTAGAGCGCCATCGCCTGGGCGGGATCGCGGGGGATGCCGTCGCCGTCGCGGTAGGTCTTGGCGAGGATGAAGCGCGCTCCATCATGTCCGAGCTGTATGGCGCGGCGAAGCAGCGCCTCCGCCCGCACCGGGTCGTGCTTGCCACCCGTCCCCTGCAGGAGAGCCGTCGCCAGAAGCGTCATGGCCTCGGCACTGTTCTTTCGAACCAAGGTTTCCAGAACGGACGCACCGTGTTCGATCGATGCGGGGTCCGGGAGACTGAGATACAGCAAGGCAATCTTGCCGTTCTGGTCATCATCGGCCGCCATGGCCTTCTCGGCGATGGCCAGCCACCGGCGGGCGGCGTTCTGCTGCTCTCCCGTCGGCTGGCCCGAAAGCGAGACCTCAGCCAGCTGCAAGGCAGCCTCGGCACTCCCGCCCTCGGCGGCCTTCCTGAGAGTCCCCTCGGCCAGCACGCGCTCACCACGCGCAAGGTAGAGTTTGGCCAGCGCAATCGGAGCACGGCTGTCGCCGGCCTTGATCGCCTTCTCGAGAGCCTCGCGGGCCAGATTGAAATGACCCGGACCTCCGGCCCGGGAGTAGAGCGCGCTCAGCTCCACCATGGCGGCGCTGCTGCCGGCGGCGGCGGCGCGGCTGAACCAGGTCGCGGCCAGAGCCTGATCCTGCGGCACTCCCCGGCCGTCGTTGAACATCTTCCCGAGACGGATCATGGCGATCGCGCTGTTGGCCTCGGCGGCCTTGCGATACCATTCCAGCGCGCGTGGCGCTTCCGTGCCGGAAAAGCGACTCGCATAAAGATCGCCGAGACGGATATAGGCGATAGGAGAACCGCTCTCGGCCGCGCGGCGGTACCAGCGCATGGCTTCGGCCTGCGATTCCGGAACTCCATTGCCGCGGAGCAGCGCGTCTCCCATGCTCACCGCCGCCTTCACGTGACCACGCTCCGCCGCCGTCCGAAGCCGCTCGATCGCGGTTCCACGCATGCTCTCCGTGGCAGCATCCGGATAGGCGAGCGACGTGCGCGCAAACTCGTAGAGTGCCGCCGAGTTGTCGCTGGCCGCCGCCCTGTCGAACAACCTGAGCGCCAGCGCCACGTCACGGTCGATCAGAACGCCATCGCGGAGATGGCGGCCGAGCGCGACGAGAACCGTCACGTCCTGATCGACGCGCCGAACGGCCTCGGCCAGGAGGTCCTTTGCGGCCTGACGCCCATCGGGACCATTTTGGCTCCGGATCTCTGCCGCGAGGACCAGAGCCCGCGGGGCCTTCGTCTCGATGGCCCGATTGAGCCAGAGGTCGGCCGTGCCCGCCTCGACACCGAGAGCCGCCCCGTTGAAGGGATCCTCGGCGAGGATCATGGCGGCTTCGACCGATCCGCGTTGAGCGGCCTTCTCGAAGGCGATCTTCGCCTCCTGCGGCTGGCGCGTGGCCGATTTCGGATCGGCTCGCAGGCGCCCCAGGCGCAGCGAGGCTTCTGCATCCCCCAGATCGGCAGCCCGCTGGTACCATTCGATGGCGGCATTGATCCTGTCCGGTCCGTTCGCCGTGTCGCGGTAGTGGTCGGCCAGTGTCCTGGCCGCCTCGGCCGATCCCCGCTGGGCTTCCCGGAACAGGATCCTCAAGCCTTGGGTCGCAAAGACGTTCGCCTTTGCCGGATCGCTCTCGAGACGGGCGAGCTCGAGGCCGGCGGGGCCATGCTCGGACCGGAGGGCGATCTGGTAGAGGTTGCGGGCTCCTTCCAGATCCTGCTTGCCGCCGATCCCTGCTTCCATCAGGCCCGCGAGGACGAAGGCCGCCTCGTGGCTCTGCAAGGCCGCGGCGCGGCGCAGCAGCTCGGCTGCCCGATCCACGGAAGCCGGGTCCCGGTCGCGGGCCAGGATCAACTTGGCACGCCGCAGCGCGGCCGATGGCCAGTGCGCTCCCGGCAGGGCCAGGGCCTGTTCGTAGAGACGAGCCGCTTCGTCCAGCTGGGGAACCCTGAGCGGGTTCGTTTCGCTGACGGGAAGGCCGTCCTGCAGCAGTTGAGCCCGCTCCACGAGAGCAGCCGGATCGTTGCGCTGCTTCAGCTGCTCGACCTTCGCCATGATGCTGCGGAACCCGTCGCGCGGCTCAGCCCCGGTCGACGTCTGGGAGAAGGCCGGGCCGGACGAAAGCGACGTCAGAATTGCGAGGGCACCGAGCAGACCCAGGTGAGTTCGGTTCATCAGCGCCCCCAAAAGCATGTGGCGTTGCCGCCAACGAGTTCATCGACGAGAGGCCGATCCGGCCGGAGGCTGCGCGCCAGCAGCGCCTTGAGCCGCTTCGTCGCAAGGCCAAGCCGCTCACGCGCCGCAACCGGCTCGACCCAAGCCATGGGGTGGCGCCCGTAATTGCGCTTCGCCAGGAAGCTCATGTCCTGGCGGCGAAAATCAGCTTCGGGTCCGGGACTTTCGTTCTCCGAGGCATAAGCCATCACTACTTCAGGCTCTGCAATGCCATTGAGGAGATAGGAGAGGAGCCGGTCGAAATTCGCCTCGCCCTCACGAAGTCCATACAGGTCCACGCCACGGGTGGCGGCGACTTCTGCCATGACGGTCAGGCTCGCCAGGGATTGACGCATGTGCCACAGGGCGCGGGCGCCGCGCCGCGTTTCCAGAGCAAGGCTCCCATCGGTGCGGGCCTGTCCGAGAACGGCGCGATATCCTCGAGACCCTTTCTCGTAAAGAGCATCGTCCGCCGTGATGGCCCCCCAGGTCATGAGGATGCTGTCGGCCAGAGCGCGGTGGCCGGTGCGGTCCGCATCGGTGCCGAAGGTCCGATCGACCCGGCGAACCAGAGAATCGACCCAGCCGGACACGATCTGTCGCTGGCCGTCGTCCAGGCTGCGGTTCACGACGGCATAGGCCGCGATGGTCGGCAGAAGCACGCGCTTCAGCCCGTAAGAGGCCTCGCTCTCGGCGTCCGTGCTCTCGAACGCTCTCCCCTTCGCCCAGGCGAGCAGGAGATCGCGCAGGGATGTCTCGGATGCAGGTTCGCCGGCGAGAGCCCGCCCGGTCAGGGCCATGACGGCCCAGGAATAGGAATTGGCGCCTCCATCGGCGTTGGATCCGTCCACAGCCTTGATTCCGTCGATGGGCTTGAGACTGGCCCAGGATGGGTCGCGAGCAATCGCAAGGCACGCGGCGCGCACGGACGCGAGAGCCGGTTGCGCAAGGGCCGCGCGGCGAGCTTCCACATCGAACAGGCCCTGTGCCCTCACCTGGGCGTGGCACGGCGCCGTCATGAGAAGGCCCAAGACCGAGAAGACGAGAATTCGGTTCATGCTGCTCCTAGGTCCCTTGAGACGAGCTGGAGAAGGCGCGCTGTTGAACGCTTCCATTGATGTCGGTGCAGTCCGATCCGGCCTGGGCGTTGAAGATCTGCCGATCGGCATCTCCTTCGAAGAAGCCCATATCCCTGAGCCGACAGGACAACACGGGCTTCGCAGGCCGGCATGTGCTTGCAATGAGCACATCGGACTGGAAGGCGAGGCGAAGGACGGGGCCCTCCAGACCGCGGACGTCGCCGCCGAGCAAGCGCCGGGACTGCTTGACGAAACGGTTCGAGAACATCGTCAGGCCCGATACGCCCTGCGTGTTGATGCCGACCCCGTTCGAAGAGAAGCTGTTGTTCCTGAGGGACAGGCCGGTCACGGGAGCGTAGTGGCCGGATCCCTCGCCCTGCGCGTCTCCCCTCTTCGAGGCGGGAAGGCTTGCGATAGAGGCGCTCACGCCCGAATTGGCATTCGCCTCGATCCTGTTTCCGTAGGCTCCCACGTCGAAGCTGTTGCGAACCTTCAGCCCGTCTCGCCTGTTCCCGGCAAGATGATTGTTCGTCAACACGTTGCAGGAGCTCTCGAAAACGGTCACGCCATCCTGCGTATTCTGGAACGAGCTGTTGGCGTTGAGGACATTGTTCGTGCTGTTGCGATCCAGCACGATCCCCGATCCGGCATTGTCGAACGAGAGATTGCCGACGATCAGGTTGTCCCCGGCGTCGCGGGACACGGCGATCCCGTGTCTGACCATGGTTCCGTAGACGGTGTTGAAGGCGATGATGCTTCCTTTCGACCCGTCGTGCGCGTCCAGCGCATAAACGACGCTGTCGCGGAATTCGTTTCCGACCGCCTGGATTCCCCCGGCCTCATAGGAGTGGAGGCCGATATAAAGATTTCGGAACACGCTATCGACGACGGTTCCCGTGGGGCGAGCCTGGTCCCGCAGGTCGGCCACCTGATCCGGGCCTGACGAGTACGTGAGCCCGAACGATTTCACGTTATCATAGCCGAGGGCTGCCAGGACGGACGATGCCACGTTCATGCGGCCGTCGCCCCAGGTCAGCAGGAACGGGCGGAACAGGCCTGACTTCTCGCTGTCGGACCACGATGGCTGCCCCGTTGTCTCGTCGTAGCCGACAACATCCGCATCGACGATGTCGACCAGGCCCGCATTGGCGATGAAGGCGCCGGCCGTGGCGCTCAATCGGTAGGCGGCAGCATCGAGGCGCGAGAGGATCAGCGTCGCGCCGGGAGCGACGAAGACCGGGGCCTTCACGACGATGGCGTCACCGTCCTGAACGATCAGGTCGCGGGCATCGGTCCCCTGCAGCTGACGGGCCACCATGCCCAAGGTGGCGGTTCCGCTTTGGACCACGATGATCCGTGGCGAAGGCAAGCCCTGATACCGGACGGCCTGCTCGAGGCGCGTGACCCCACCTTCGTCATCATCGAGGAACTTCGCGATATAGGGATTGTGACGGGCGAACGTGCTTCCGACGACCGCGCCGCCGGGCCAGGGCGTGTTCGACCGTACCCCGGCCGAGGTCGCAAATGTGTTCGGGATTTGAACGTGAGGGCTTGCCGCTGGCGGCGCGTCCACCCTGATCAGGGCAAGGCCCCGGCGGGTCTGGAGTTCCTGGGAATCCTCGTCGGAGGCAAGTCCGGGCGCTCCGGCGCCATCGCCATTGTCACCCGTTTCATCGCTCAACGGCTTCATGAGGTGATCGGCGCGGATCTCGGCCAGACGCCTGAACGTCTTGGCGCGGAACCGATCGTCTCCGAGGGAGCGGACCAGGTCGGCGGCCGCGGCGCCGGCATCGGGCAGCGTGGCGAGTTCGAGAGCGATAGCCGCCCGGTCGTCGTCATCGGCTATCCGGCGGAGGCTGGCGGCGAGCACCGCATCCGGAACCTGGGCCCTTCTTTTCTGCTCGATGAGGCTCCTGACCTCCGACAGGGCGAGAGACTCGTCCGCGCGCCGGTCGGTCTCGCCGGACCCGGCCCGATGCGTCACGTCGTCGGGTTCCGGCGTCCGTCCTGAGCCGGGATGTGCGGCTGAAGCGCCTGTGGAGAGTCGCTCAGCCATCCTGTCGTAGCCGGCCTTCTTCAGTGCAGCCGCGACGATGATCTGCAGTGCCGCCCGCGCAGGACCATCCTCCATGCTGTTGACCAGCTCGGCGGCCCGAAGCGGCGTTCCACGATCCACGTCGCTCTTCACGACCACCGCAAGGGCCGCCTCCTGCCTGGCGCTGTCGAAGAAGCCCTGCGCGGCCGCCAGGGAGACATCCCGGTCCCGACGCTCGACGGCGGCCTCGAACGACGCAGACAGAGCGTCGTCCCGCTCCCGGCCATCCTGCAATGCAAGGGCCAAGGACAGCCCTGCCGCCAGATCTCCCATGGCCGTGCGCTTCTTCGCCTCGACCTTCAATTTCGCGTCGGATGCCTTTTCCAGGGGAGTGCCCCTGAGCTGGTCTCGTGCCATCACTTGGCGGGCATAGGCCCGGCTGCGGGAGGCCGGCATCAGACCGATCGTGCGGTTTGCCAGGGCAATCCCGGGAGCCCCGACCCCGGAAGCGACCCGGGACACGGCATTCAGGATCCCGGCACGCTGGCCGGGCTCGGAGACGGATTCGAGCACATCCAGGGCCAAGGATGCGTATCTGACGGCCCGATCCTGGAGGCCCGCCTTGGCATAGGCATAGGCAATCTCGATGAAAGCTGCGGCGCGGTAAGCCGGCGACCGCTGCTCGCTTGCAAGCTGATGGAGGGCGACGCCGGCCTCCACCCGGTCGGGACCGGCCTGGAGCCCGACAAGGTCCGCGATGGAAGCCTGGAGCAGCATCGCGCTGACCATGTCGTGGTTGAGCCCTTCGTCCGCGAGGCGGGTGAGTTCCGCGCGCGCGCCTTCTCTGAACTCGCCCGGGCCGGAGGTGCCTTGACCGGCGAACTTCTCCAGGAGCTTGAGCCGGGCCCTCACAACCTGATAGAACGCCGCCTTCTGCTTTGCGCTGACACCGCCCTGTTCGGCAGCAACGAAGGCCTGCCGCGCCTCGTCTGCGAGACGCGTGACCTCGCCGCCGTCCTGTGCCATGGCGCCGGAAACCAGCGCCATGGACAGGAGGAGGGATGCCATCCTCAGGCGGCGACGACCGTCAGATCGTGACGATGCGGTCATACTGATCCTCCAGACGCACGATGTCGTCTTCCCCGAGATACGTTCCGCACTGCACCTCGATCAGGTGCAACTCCTCATCGCCGATGTTCTCGAGCCTGTGGACGTCACCCTTTGGAATGTAGACGGATTCGTTCGCCGTCATGACGAAGACCCTCTCGCCGACGGTGACCCTTGCGGTTCCCGAAACGACCGTCCAATGCTCGGAGCGGTGATGGTGGTACTGCAACGACAGGCGACCCGCCACATCCACGACGATATGCTTCACCTGGAAGGTCTCACCGACACGCAGAGATTCATACGATCCCCAAGGACGGCGCACCTTCCGGTGCAGGGCCGCCTCCGAACGCTTCGACGCCGCCAGCTCGGCCGCCAGACGCCCGACGTTCTGGGCCTGATCCAGTGAGCTGACGAGAACCGCGTCGGCGGTATCGATCACGACGACGTTCTCGACTCCCATGACAGCGACGAGTCGGGAATTCCCGTGAACGTAGCTGTCGCGCACGTCCTGAAGCAGCGTGTCGCCGCGTGACACGTTTCCGTTGCCGTCCTTTGCCCCGATATCCCAGAGCGCGGACCAGGAGCCGAGATCTCTCCACTCGGGCGAGACCGGAATGCAGACGAGGCGATCGCTGCGTTCCATGACGGCGTAGTCGATCGAGATGACCGGAGCCGTGTCGAACTCGGCCGCGAGCCGAATGGTATCGTTGCCGCGTTGCGCCTGCGCGAGAGCGCGCCGGGCGCAGGCCAGAACGTCCGGCGCATGGCGCTCGAGTTCATCGAGGATCGTCCGGGCCGTGAACATGAAGATTCCGCTGTTCCAGAGATGGCGCTCTCCGGCAACCAGCGTCTCGGCGACAGGCCGCACCGGCTTCTCGACGAAGCCTTTCACCTTGAAGCTGGCGTCATCGAAAGCCTCGCCGATCTCGATATAGCCGAAGCCGGTCTCCGGATGGGTCGGGCGAATGCCGAAGAGGACGATCTGCCCCTCCTGCGCGGCCTTGGCGGCCCGCGCGACGGCCTCCGAGAAGACCTCCGCCTGTTCCATGACGTGATCGCTCGGGGCGACGAGCATCAGCCGATCCGGATCCTCTTCGGCGATCAGGGCCGCCGCGGCCGCAATCGCCGGTCCTGTGCTGCGCACGCACGGCTCCACCAGCAACCTTGCGGCTCCCGCATGCAGCTGGCCGATTTCCCGCAAGGCGAGGTCTCGATGGTTGGTATTCACCACGATGACGGGCTCTGCATACTGCTCCGTGCGGAACCGCCGGACCGTCTGCTGGAAAAGGCTCGATTGACCCGCGAGGGCGTGGAACTGCTTCGGCTCGCTGGAGCGGGAAACCGGCCACAGTCGGGTTCCGGACCCACCGCACATGAGAACGGGAGTGATGCTGTTCATTTCAAATCTCCAAACTGTTCAAGGAAAGCCCTTCGAAGCGTGGCCCTGATCCGATCGTTCTTATTGTTTCAGTCCCGCGAGGCGTCTCCCGCTGTCGACGTCCGGCTCTTTGGCCTTTTTGGGTGCCGTCGCCACCTCGTTGCCGCGCCCGAAAACAGCCGCGATCCCCTCGCCTGCCCAGTTCAGGGCTGCCTGAAGCTTGCCGGCCGCGGCACCGACAGAGGATCCCGAGAACGTGTTGAAGACGACGGATACAGGCTGCCCGATGGTGGACATGTCGAGATCGCGGCCCGGTGCGAGCTTGACGAGGAACGGACCGGACGATGCGGCCTCGCCGACGAGGGCCGGCAGGCGCTCGATGCGATTCTCCCGCACACGGGTGCCATCCGCATACTCGATGACGGCACTGGCGCCGCGGTAGAACCGCAGAAGCTGATCGTGAGGGATGCTTGCCGTGACGTAAGGGGTGCTCGTCTTCTCGCGAAGAGCCAGGATCGGCGTACCTTCGCGCACGAAATTGGCGGCTCGGCTGTAACGGGCCTGGACGACGCAGTTGCAGGGGCTGTCGATGACGATGCTGTTGCCCTGCGGGCCCTGGATCGTCAGCAGTGGCTCCCCTGCCTTCATTTCGCTGCCGGTCGCAACGAACGTGACCTGGCCGTTCGAAGGAGCCGGAACCGTCACGAGGTCGGTGGTGATCAGGGCCGACTGGGCGGGGATGATGTACATCCGCTCGAAGAGACCCATGCCGATGAATCCGAGAAGAAGCAGGGTGACGGCGCCGATCCCGACATAGCCCGCCACGGTGCGGCCATGATGGGAAAGATGAGCCCTCAGCCCCTGCGGGGCGGCGCGCTGGGGAACCTCGCGGGTCTTGCCCTCGTTCCGGCGCGAAGACACATCCAGGATGTCACCGGCATCCACCACCTCGCCGGACAGGTAGGCGTCGAGGATGAAGCGCAGGAGGTTGTGCTGGCGCGGCGAGACATCGACGAAGCGCAGGCCGATCCTGCTGTGCTCGTCGGTGATGTAGCGGACCTCCGCATTGATGGGAAGCGAGAGCTCGTAGCCGCTGAACGGGAACACCAGGGTGAGGTCGAGAACACGGCCCGGCTTCGCGTCGATCGTGCCTGTTCTCAGGCCGATGCCCCCGACCGAGACATCGACCACGGAAACCTGAGATCCGCTATAGATGCACCGGATCGGAATCCGGTATCGGGGATGCTGCCTTTGAACCTCGGCCTCGTGCGTGATCTTCGTCATGATCCTCAAGCTCCAAATCGATATCGTTTGTTTTAAGGGAGAAACAGCATCGGCTTCGGTGTCGGAAGCACGTCCATGCTCCAGGCGAGCACCGTCACGAATGCGGCCAGCGCGAGACTATGCATGTATGCGGACATGAAGCTGCTCGCGATGAGGGGCCGCTTCGTCGCCTTGGCCGAGGCGGTTTTCTGACGCGTCCATTTCTGTCGGTCGAGACGGAACGTGACATGGACTTTGACCAGCGACCCGAAGATCTGGTTGAAGTAGAGGAGGAACGGATAGAAGACGGAGACCCTCGGCCTGGACGCCAGGAGGGAGAGGGTCAGGACATAGCGCGAGGTCAGGATCCAGAGGGCATAGAGCAGGAGCGCGTAGCCGCTGACGAAGATCCCTGCCAGAAGAGCGATCGCGAAGCCCACGAGGGAGGTCCACATCGACATCCGCTGGTCGAGAATTGCCCACCAGGTGAACAATCCGATCCTGCGTGGGCCGAGCGCGAGAGCCCGCGAATTCGTGCGCAGCATGTTCCCGAACCATCGCACCATGAGCATGGCCGCGGCAGAGATGAAGCTGTCCGAGGGAGGATCCTCGACGGTCAGCACGACGATGTCGGGGACGTAGAGCATCTTGTAGCCGTTCCGAAGCAGCCAGAACCAGCTCGACTTGTCGTCGCCCGTCAGGAACTTGAACCGGCCCAGGCGCCAATGGTCGACGTAGTCGAGCTCGACCTGGCGAATGAACTCCGGGTTGCAGATGATGCTCGCCCGGAACATCGCCATGCGGCCGGTCAATGTCAGGACGCGCTGCGACAGTCCGACGGACGACATGAGGGTGTGACGCTGGGCGAAGCGGAGCGAATACCATTCCTGGAAGATCCGGCGCCCGCGGACTTCGCTCAGCTCGTCGGTCGTCAAGGCCCCGACCTGTGGATCGAGCTGGAAGAAACCGGCACATTTCCGCACGAGGTCGGGCGGCACGATGCTGTCTCCGTCGATGACCGCGACGACGTCGTCGTCGGCCGGAGTGCGGCGTGCGATCGCTCGAAAGCCATAGGCGAGAGCATCCCGCTTGCCCGTTCCGGCAATTCGAACCATGACCAGATCGACGTTGCTCGCTTCTCCGCAAACGGCCCGGAACAGGCTCTTGACGAGCCTCTGATCGCCGGCCTCGACAACGGAGGCGACCACCGTCGCTCGTCCGGGAGCTGCCAGCGCCGCCGCGAAAACGGCGCGGTAGACCCGTGCGGTGACGGCACTGTCGATGCGAAAGGTCGTCACCAGCAGAAAAGCGTTCGGCGGTGCCTGCTCCACGGCTGCGTCGGCCGCCTTCCGCATGCGTGGGAATGCCCGCTTGCGGAAGACAAGAGCGCGGATGAAATGCAGAAAGCCCCATCCGTAGCGCCACAGGGCCAGAAACCCTATGGTTCCGACGGCTCCGGCGCCCACGGCGCCGTAAGCCTGAGGCGGGATGGCAGCAGCAAACGCTGCTACGGCCACCACATAGAGCACGTGGGCCCCTACCGACTCCGAAAGCCGGTTGCTGCTGGCGTTACCAGCAGATTCCTTGATAAAGGTCACCGGAACACCTTGTCTGATCGATGCGCACGAGATCGATGAGCGGCCTGTCGTCGTTCAGGGTCGCCATCAGCCGCTTGGCTTCGTCACGATTGCCGAGAACGAAAGCCTCCGCATGATCAATGACTTCGTTGATGTCGTCGGTCAGGAGCGAAGTCAGGTGGGGCAGGTGCGCCTTGACGAACTGGAGGTTGGCTCCGGTCAGCTTCGCGACCTGAATGTTCGGGTCGTAGATGCGGATGTCGTAGCCGCGCCCGTAGAGGCGCTCCGCGAGTTCGACCAGGGGGCTTTCACGCAGATCGTCGGTCTCGGGCTTGAAGCTCAGGCCGATGATGCCGATCCGACGCTTTCCGGTGGCGGCGACCATCGAGTATGCCCGGCGCAGCTGCTCTTCGTTCGCCTCCGTCGTGGCGTCGAGAATAGGCGTCGGGACGTCGAGTTTGCGTGCCGCGGAGCGCAGAGCCCGAAGGTCCTTCGGAAGGCAGGAGCCTCCGAACGCGAAGCCAGGCTTCAGGTATGCCTTGGAGATGTTCAACCGCGTATCGGCGCACAGAACCTCCATCACGGCATGCCCGTCGATTCCGGCCTCCTTGCAGATGTTGCCGATCTCGTTCGCAAAGCTGATCTTCAGCGCATGCCATGCATTGTTCGTGTATTTGACGGCTTCGGCCGTGCGAATGGACACGATCTTCGGGTCGACCTTGAAGATCTTGTGCAGATCGAGCAGCCGGTCGATCGTCGGCTGATCGTGACGGCCGAAGATGATGGCCCCCGGATCGTAGTAATCGGCGATCGCCGTGCTTTCGCGCAGGAACTCAGGATAGTAGGCGACGCCGAAGCCGACGCCCGCCTGGCGTCCCGATGCACGCTCGAGGGCGGGCAGAACGATGCTCTCCATGGTTCCGGGCAGGATGGTCGACCGCATGACCACGGAATGGAAAGAGTTCTTCTCGCGGATGGCAGCGCCGATCTGCTCGGCGGCGGCGCTCACATAGGCCGTGTCGAGCGATCCGTTGGAACGGGAGGGCGTTCCAACACACACGAAAGACAGGTCCGTTCCATGGACGGCCTCGCGGACATCGCTCGTCGCCATGAGGCGCTTGCTGCTGATGCCATCTTTGATCATCTCGCCCAGTCCCGGCTCGACGATCGGGCTGATGCCTTCGTTGAGAGGTCCGACCTTCTGGGGGTTTGGATCGACGGCAATGACGTTGTGGCCATCGTTGGCCAGACAGGCCGCGGAGACGGCACCGACATAGCCAATCCCAAAAACGCTGATTTGCATTGGGCTGTTCCTGCTGAATCACAGTGGAAGGGGCGCAGACTTTGGAAAGCGCCGGATACAGCCCAATAAATACTACCGCTCGGTTTTATTTCGCCCCACTATTTCGGCTTGAGAGATACCCCGTCGGAACTAAGAAAAGCATTACCACTTTCAACATGAGGCTTTAACTCATAAGCGCTCCCGATAACCCCTTGCTCTGCGAGCCTGATAGTCTGGGGTATTCTGTCGTCGCATCCGGAACAACACTCAACCCGGCATTTGTTATATTCGGCAAGATATCGTCACGCATTTGCAAATAGGGTTCCACCTGCATAGAATACTCCACCTCAAATTTTAGGAAGAGAGTCGTCGGCTGATCTCGGCGCGTGCTTTCCTGGCACTGACCCGGGCCGGATAAGTCAGGTGTATTGACCTTCCAGAACCTCGCGGGAAGCGTGAGCGTTTGGATTCCGCGCAGCTTGGCAGGGGATTACTCCTCTACCCCTTTTGAACGAGCGCCGGCGATGTCTCCAATGAGCAGGATGGTCGAAGCAGCGGCCAAAGAGTTTACATCGGAAGCGTCGTCGGGACGGGTCACACGCGTCGGCGGGACATCCCTACAGTCAAGCTGACGTCCAATTGCCACGATTGACGTCGAGAAATCTCCTCAAACAAGGGGACCTTCATGATTTCTCGTCTTGTTCTCGCATGTGCGGCGCTTGCCTGCACGTTGCCTGCCGCAGCATCCGAAAGAGACCAGATCGACGCGCTCGTCGCACAGCACGCCAAGGCCCACGGAATCCCCGAAACATTGGTGCATCGAATCATCCGGCGCGAAAGCGGCTACAATCCACGCGCGTCCAATGCCGGCAATCTGGGCCTCATGCAGATCCGGTATGCCACCGCGCGAGGAATGGGCTACAAAGGAACGGTCTCTGGGCTGCTCGACGCCAACACCAATCTTACATACGCCGTTCCGTATCTGGCGAATGCCTATCGCGTCGCAGGCGGCAATCAGGATCGCGCCGTCGCGCTTTATGCCGGCGGCTATTACTACGAGGCCAAGCGCAAGGGATTGCTGCAGACGCTTCGAACAGGCGCCAGCGAACCCATGACGACAGGTTCGATTACGGCCTCGGCAGGCTTCGCATCTGCCAATCCCCGTTAGGAGTTCTGCGTCACGGCACTCGAGCCGAACCGTTGCATGCCTCCAGCGTGTAGGTTCTGTTCGGAGCGACGGCGTTCCAGCACGTCGCAGGGGTTCGGCAGGCCGCGACGGATCCCCGGCGCACTCTTCCGTCCCGTGCATCCGAACCCTGGGGCACCCGTGCAGTGGAGCCGCGTGGCCGCTTGGGCGTTCTGGATGAGGTGGATGTATGATCCATCGGTGCTCGTCGACGACCTTGTTCGTGATGGGCGAGCCCCCGACGCCATCCGCGAGTTGATCCACGATGCCGGATTTATCGAAGACCGTGTTCCTCGATTTCGAGGCCTCCTCCCTCGGCAAGCAGGGCTATCCCATCGAGGTGGCCTGGGTCTTCGCGAATGGGGAAGAGGAGAGCCATCTCATCAGGCCTGCTGAAGCGTGGACCGACTGGGATGTCCAGGCAGGAAGAGTTCATGGCATTTCAAGAGAGCAACTGAATGCGGAAGGAGAACCGCTCGACGAGGTTGCACGACGGATGGTGTCGGTTTTGACGGGCCGTGCACTCTATGCGACGGCGCCATCATGGGATGGGAAGTGGCTGAGCAAGCTCCTGCGCGCAGCCGGACTGCCGCGCCACGCCTTGCGTCTTGAAGATACCGAGATCGCTCATCGACGGATGATGCGTGAGGTGCTGCAGGCTGCTCAAATCCCGACGGATCTTCATCGGAGCCTCATGCAGGATATTCTTGCTCAGGCGCAGCGCCTCGACGATGAACTCGGTCCTGCCGCCCACCGCGCCCTTGCGGACGCGCGGCGCGAGCAGCGTCTCTGGCTCGACATACGTCGCCGTGCGGAAGAGGCTGCCGTGCGATCGCGACAGGGCGGCGACGACACAACCGAAACAGCCGATCAGGCCCGGTAGTCAAACATGAGCGGTGCTGCGTCGTCTTGGCGTCTTTCGACTTGCGCCCGGAACTGAACCATCAATACCCGTCCGGCAATCCGGATGCGATATCCTGATCGGGCCGCGTCAGAATGTCGATGCGACGGCCGTCCGGAAGTTGAATGGTTCGCAGCCTCATGACCTGCAGACCCGCATCAAGCCCCTCCCGAACAGACCCGTAGCGTGTGACCCGCGCCCGACGCTCGATGGCGCTGCGGGGTTCAGCCTGCGATATTTGCGTCCCGGTCGCACGTCGGCGCGCGACCTGCGCATCCCGCCGCTGGCTACGGGCTGATGCATTGGCCTGCTGTGAGCGAGAGCGTGTCTTGCGCTCGGCCGTGGTCCTTGGCTTGGCCTGCGTGTCGGCGACTGCACTCCGCGACGAAGTCTCGGCGGCCGGCTGAGCTTCAGTGCCGGCCTTCGCTTCGGCGGGGGATGGGCCAGGAGGGGTTGCACCAGAAGGCGCTGCAGCCTGGGCCGGCGGCGATGCCGGAAGGGACGACGGCGCCGGGCTCGGCGCATGCGCCTTGGTCTCGGTCTCGGATGGCGGATCGACCCATGGGCGTGCTGCTTGAGCCAGCGCCGCCGACGGCCCCCCCAGAAGCCCCACAAGCGAGGCCGCCACCAGCCAACGTCCTGTCAATCCTGCCATGACACGCCTCCAGACCATTCCATGGGGAACGCTTGTGCTACCGTGGCCGGTTCCATGGCGCTGGCGCCCAGGGCCGGCTCGGGAACGCGATCACTGAAGCCCGGCCTCCTTCGACGAACCCACAGGAACGGGACCTGCATGACCATTCAGATATGATGTGGAGGCGGGCTCTCGCAGTTCAACGGCGCTTGCGACGCGATCAGGCGATCGTGAAGATGATTGGCGCCGGCCCCGATCCGGATCCTTGCGCAATCCCGGCAATCACAAGGCTCACGACGTGATGTCAGGAGGGAGGCCTTCATCCGTGACAAAGTTACGATGTTGCCTGTTTTTGGCAGGGCGGTCCGTCTCGAAGCGGTGACGGCCGGAACCGCCCGGCCTTCAAGCCGATCTCTTCTATGTTACTCTATGTCGTATTTTGCGAGACTTTCGAAGATATTGTCCTCCCCGACCGTCGCGACCATCTGCCGATTGTAACAATCTCTTAGGATCATCTATTGAATATATTCTAATATGGTTTGTGCACTGCCGAATGAAACGTCTGTTCTCAGAAGTCTATCTACACCTGATTGCAGGCGTCATCGCCCTGGGGATTCTCGGGATCTCGGCCCATACGCTGTGGGTGGATCGCCAGAACACGTGGGATGAGGCCGAGAGGGCCTCCCGGAACATCCTGACCACGATCGCCCATGATCTCGACGGCAATCTCGCCCTGCTCGATCTGTCTCTCAAAGGGGCCATGGAAGGGTTGGGATATCTCGGCTCCCAGCAGCTTCCTGCCGACCTTCAATACCGGATGCTCTTCGACCGCGCCGCCTCGGCGTCCTTCATGGGAACGCTGCTTCTCGTGGATCGGGACGGCAATCTCATCGCCGATGCCGGTCCGGTCATTGCCCCACGGTCGCTCAACGTCGCGGATCGCGAGTACTTCATCGTCCACAAAGAGAACAGTCACATCGGCCTCTTCGTGAGCCGACCTGTCGAGAGCAGAATGCGCCCAGGCGATCTCAGCATCGGGATCAGCCGCAGGTTATCGGATCCGACGGGCCATTTCGCCGGCGTCGTCATGGGATCGATCCCGTTGGCGACCATCAATCAGATGTTCGACAACTTGAGCCTTGGCCGGCAGGGAGCCATCAACCTTTTTCGGAATGACGGCGTCCTGCTGACGCGCTATCCCTATGATGCCGGTCAGATCAATCAGGATCTGGGCAACTCCCCGCATGTCCAGCGTCTTCTGCAGGCAAAGTCCGGCACGTTCGACTCGATCTCGCCGATCGACGGCATCCGGCGCATCATCTCCTTCGAGCGGCTCACGAAATATCCGCTGGTTCTCACCGTGGCCCTCTCGGTCGACGAGATCTTCTCGGCCTGGCAGCGAAAAGCCCTCATTCTCAGCCTGGCGACGCTTGCTCTCTGCTGTGCGGTCGTCGGACTGACGATCCTGTTCCAGCGCGAGTTGAAGCGCCGTACGAGGGCGGAAACCAAGCTCAGGAGGATTGCGAGGACGGATGACCTGACGGGCCTGCCGAACCGTCGCGCCTTCCGTGAGACGTTCGAACGGGAATGGCGTCAGGCCGTCCGCGCAGGCTCGCCTCTGTCGCTGCTCTTCGTCGATGCCGATTATTTCAAGAGCTTCAACGATCGCTATGGCCATGGGAGGGGCGACGAGGTGCTCAGTGCAGTCGCCGGGACGCTCGAGGCCAGCATCCGCCGTCCTCGCGATATCGCGGCCCGTTATGGCGGCGAGGAGTTTGCCATCATCCTGCCCGAAACGGATCCCGCGGGCGCCGGGCTGATCGCCGAGACCATTCTTCAAAGCATCGTCGCCTTGAGCATCGCACACGAGGGCAGTCCCTATCAGGTGGTCACGGCCAGCATCGGGATTGCTTCGGCACGGCCCTCCCGCGGAAGCGAGCGAGCCGCCCTCCTCGAGGCCGCAGATCAGGCGCTCTACGAAGCCAAGGCGGCCGGCCGCAACTGCCTTCGGATCGCTGACAATGCCACGCAATCGCGGCAAGAAGCCCGACCCCATGCCGTCGCCTGATCCGCGCCGTCCTTCAGGAAATCGTCAAGCCTGAGCGCAACATTCTTCTCCTCGCAATCCACAATTGCTGACGCGTGTGTTTGACACCTTCCGCAACGAGAACATACTAGGAACATCCTCAACGCGAAGCGGATTTGGCGCGGGACATGCATTATGCCGGGCAACAGGACAGGCTTGCCGATCTACGACATCGGATCGCCCGGCTCGAAGGCAGTTCCCAGAAGGTCAAACCCCTGCCCTTAGGTCTTGGCGAGATCGACGGACACCTGCCCGGGGGCGGGCTTGCCAGGGGGGCTCTGCACGAGATGATCGAGGCCGGTCTCGCCTCGGAATTCGCCGGCTGCACGACCCTCTTCACCGCCGGGATCGCCGCCCGCCTCAAGGGTCCCGTGCTCTGGTGCCTGTCCCGTCAGGACCTGTTCGCTCCTGGCCTCCTGCGCGCCGGCCTGCATCCGGACCGCGTGATCTATGCCGAGGCTGAGCGCGATCGGGACATCCTGCCTCTCATCGAGGAAGGCCTCCGGGAAAAGGGACTGGCGGCTGTCGTGGGCGAGGTCTCGCGCCTGGGACTGGCGGCCTCGCGGCGCCTGCAGCTGGCGGCGGAAGCCACGGGCGTCACCGCCCTGGTGATCCGACGCTGGTGGACCCTGGCCGAGAAGGATCTGGTCCATCTGCCGACGGCCGCCGTCACCCGCTGGCGCATCACCCCCGTCTCGTCCGAGGCGATGCCTGCCCCCGGCCTTGGCCGGGAGCGCTGGCAGATCGAACTCCTGCGCTGCCGTGGCGCCGAACCGCGTACCTGGATTTTGGAGGCCTGCGATGCGAAGGGTCGTCTCGCTCTACCTGCCGACCTGGCCGACCGATCGGATCAGGCGGCGGACCGGCGAGCCGCCGCGCGATGAGCCGCTCGTGACCGTTCATACGGTTGGATCACGCCGCGCCGTGCGTGCCGCCTGCGCGGCCGCGCAGGCGGCGGGTCTGCATGTCGGCATGGTGCTTGCCCAGGCTCAGGCCCTGGTGCCGAACCTGCACGTGGTCGAGGCGACGCCGGACGAGGATGAGGCTTCGCTGCGCGAGCTGGCACGCTGGGCCATCGGCTACTCCCCTGTGGTGGCGCCCGATCCTCCGGATGGGCTCTGGATCGATATTGCCGGCGTGGCGCATCTCTTCGGCGGCGAGGAGGAGTTGCTCGCCGATCTGACCAGCCGCCTGGGACGGCAGGGGATTGCCTCGAAGGCAGCCGTCGCCGATGCCCCGGGGGCGGCCTGGGCCGTGGCCCGCTACGGAAGCGGCGGGGTCGTGCCGACGGGCCGGACCGCGGACGCCGTTGCGACCTTGTCGATCCGTGCCCTGCGGATGGCGGCCGACAAACTCGGCGCCCTGCACCGGCTCGGCATCGAACGGATCGGTCAGCTGGCCGCCATGCCGAGAGCGCCTCTCGTCCGACGCTTCGGCCGCGATGTGGCGCTGCGTCTCGACCAGGCCATGGGCCACGCCTTCGAGCCGATCACGCCGCTCATCCCGAGGGAAGCGCCGACGGCAGCCATCGCCTTCGCGGAGCCGATCGGTCGGCTCGAGGATCTCAAGAGCGTGGTGCTGCGCCTGGCCAAGGATCTGTGCCGGCAACTGGAGCGCCGCGGCGAAGGGGTGCGCCGCCTCGATCTTCTCTGCCAGCGCGTCGATCAGAAGAGCGCCTGCCTGCGGGTCGGCACCGCCAGAGCCAATCGGGATGCGGTTCATCTCGCCAGGCTCTTCGACGAGCGCCTGCAAGCGATCGATCCCGGTTTCGGCATCGAGGAGATCGTTCTCGTCGCCAGCAAGGTCGAGCCTCTGACGGAGACGCAGGTTCAGGTCCATGGCCTCAGCGATGAGGTTGCCATGGAGGCCGATATAGGCCCCCTCGTCGATCGTCTCGGCGCCCGCATCGGCATGAGAAAGGTTTACCGCCTCGCCCCCGTCCAGAGACTCGTTCCCGAGCGCATGGCCCGCAGGATCCCGGCGCTCGCGCCGCCGACCGGCTCCATCTGGCCGGAGAACCTGCCGCGCCCCACGCGCCTGCTCGACCCGCCGGAGCCCGTCGTGGCGACCGCCCTGCTCCCGGATCACCCGCCGCGCTTCTTCATCTGGCGCAAGGTGAAGCACACGGTCGCCAAGGCCGACGGGCCCGAGCGCATCGCACCGGAATGGTGGAACGGCGACAAGGGTTCGGCCGCCCGGGATTACTATCGCGTCGAGACCATGCAGGGAGGCCGCTTCTGGATCTTCCGCGATGCGCCGACCGCCGAGGGCGGGCGCTGGTGGATGCACGGCTTCTTCTCATGACGGATGCCCTCTGCCCCCTCTATGCCGAGCTCCAGGTCACGACCCACTTCTCCTTTCTGCGCGGCGCCTCGAGTCCGCAGGAGCTGTTCGAGCAGGCAAAGCTCCTCGGCATCCGGGCGCTCGGCATCACCGACCGCAATTCCCTGGCCGGCATCGTTCGGGCTTACGAAGCGTCGCGGGACACGGGCGTTCGCCTCGTCGTCGGGAGCCGCCTCGACCTCACGGACGGCACATCGCTGCTCGTCTATCCGACCGACCGGGCTGCCTATTCCCGCCTCTGCCGGCTGCTCAGCATCGGCAAGAGCCGCGGCGGCAAGGGCAAGTGCTATCTCGTCTGGGACGACGTCGTCACCTGGAACCAGGGACTCGTCGCGATCCTGCTGGGCGATGAGGCGACGGAGGAGCTCGCTCGGAACCTCGTCCGGCTCAAAGAGACCTTCGGCAACCGCGCCTATATGGCGCTGATCCGGCGCTTTGCGCCCAACGAGCACCTGCGGCTTCACGCGATCGAGCAAGCCGCGCAGGCCGCCAGGGTGCCGACCATCGCCATGGGGGACGTGCTTTATCATCATCCCGATCGCCGCCGCCTTCAGGATGTGGTCTCCTGCATCAGGGAAGGCACCACCATCGACGAGGCCGGCTTCCGGCTCGAGCGCCATGCCGACCGCTACCTCAAGGACCCAGTCGAGATGGAGCGCCTGTTCGAACGCCACGGGCAAGCCTTTCATCGTGTTCGGGAGATCCTCGAGCGCTGCACCTTCTCTCTCGACGAGCTGCGTTATCAGTATCCGTCCGAGACGGAGGACGGCGAGACCGCGCAGGAAAAGCTGGAGCGGCTGACCTGGGACGGTGCGAGGCATCGCTATCCCGACGGCATTCCTGATACGGTCGCAACGACCTGCCGCCACGAACTGCACCTCATCGAGGAGCTCGGATACGCTCCTTATTTCCTCACGGTCCACGCCATCGTGTCGTTCGCCCGGTCGCGGGGCATCCTGTGCCAGGGGCGCGGCTCGGCGGCGAACTCCGCCGTGTGCTTCGTGCTCGGGATCACGTCGATCAATCCCACCGAGCACGACCTGCTGTTCGAGCGCTTCGTCTCTCAGGAGCGGCGGGAGCCGCCTGACATCGACGTCGATTTCGAGCATGAGCGGCGCGAGGAGGTGATCCAGTGGATCTATGACACCTATGGCCGGCACCGCGCGGCGCTGACCGCCGTCGTCTCCTGCTACCGTGCCCGGGGCGCCGTGCGCGAGGTCGGCAAGGCTCTCGGCGTTCCCGAGGACGTGACGGCAGGATTGGCCGGCCTCGTCTGGGGCTGGGGCAACGATGGCGTGTCGGACAAGGAGGCCAGGGAGCTCAACCTCAACCTCGATGATCCGCGCCTGCGGATGACGCTGGAACTCGCCGCTGAGCTCATCGGCGCTCCGCGTCACCTCTCGCAGCATCCGGGCGGCTTCGTGCTCACCCATGACCGCCTCGACGACCTCGTGCCCATCGAACCGGCCGCCATGGAGAACCGGCAGGTCATCGAGTGGGACAAGAACGATATCGACACTCTGACGTTCATGAAGGTCGACGTGCTGGGTCTCGGCATGCTGGGCTGCATGCGCCGCGCCTTCGATCTCCTGCGCGAGCACAAGGGCGAGGATTACGACATCGCCACGATTCCGGCCGAGGATCCGGCCACATACGCCATGATCCGGCGCGCCGACACGATCGGCACCTTCCAGATCGAGAGCCGCGCCCAGATGGCGATGCTGCCGCGCATGAAGCCGAAGACTTTCTATGACATCGTCATTCAGGTGGCGATCGTCCGTCCTGGTCCGATCCAGGGCGACATGGTTCATCCTTATCTGCGCCGGCGCGAGAGGCGCGAGGAGGTCGAGTACCCGCGCCCGGAGCTCAGGCGCGTGCTGGAGAAGACGCTCGGCGTGCCGCTGTTCCAGGAGCAGGCCATGCGGGTGGCGATCGAATGCGCGGGATTCACGCCCTCCGAGGCCGATCAGCTCCGGCGCGCCATGGCGACCTTCAAGTTCACCGCAGGCGTCTCCAGGTTCCGCGACAAGCTGATCCAGGGCATGACCGCCCGCGGCTACGACGCGGCCTTCGCCGAACGGACCTTCAAGCAGCTCGAAGGCTTCGGCTCCTATGGCTTTCCGGAGAGTCACGCGGCGAGCTTCGCCAAGATCGCCTACGCCTCGTCCTGGATCAAGTGTCACCATCCCGACGTGTTCTGCTGTGCCATCCTGAACGCGCAGCCGATGGGCTTCTATGCCCCGGCCCAGCTGGTCCGGGACGCGCAGGCCCACGGCATCGAGGTCCGGCCCGTCGACATCAACCATTCGCGCTGGGACTGTACCCTGGAAGCAACGGCCGACCCACGGCGCTTCGCCGTCCGGCTCGGGTTCCGCATGGTCCATGGTCTTGCCAATGCGGACGCAGCCCTGATCCCGATCGTCCGCACCGGGCAGCCGTTCACGTCCATCGAAGATCTGTCGCGGCGCACCGGTCTTCCGGTCGCATCCCTCACCCGTCTGGCGGAGGCTGATGCCTACGGTTCCCTCGGAATCAGGCGCCGCGACGCCCTTTGGACCATCGAGGGGTTGTCGGACGCGGTGCTGCCGCTGTTTGCGGCTGCCGACGAGCGGGAGCGCACGATCCGACCCGAGGTGATCGAACCCGAGGTCGAACTCGCCCCGATGACCGAAGGTCGCGAAGTGGTCGACGATTACCGCTCGAAAGGGCTGACGCTGCGCCGGCATCCTGTCTCCTTCCTGAGGCCGGAGCTGACCGAACGCCGGATCCGTTCATGCGGGGATCTTCACCATGCCCGGGACGGGCAGCGGATGACGGTGGCAGGTCTGGTGCTGGTGCGCCAGAAGCCGGGCTCCGCCAAGGGCGTGACCTTCATGACCATCGAGGATGAAACCGACGTCGCCAATCTGGTGATCTGGTCCAGGGTATTCGAGACGCACCGGCGGCTGATCCTGTCGTCGGGCATGATCGGCTGCCGCGGGCGGCTTCAACGAGAGGGCGGCGTCACCCATCTGATCGCCGAGCATCTCATCGATCTGTCCGATCTCCTGCGCTCTGTGGGTGATCGGGACGAGCCCTTCCGGATGAGGCATGGGGCCGGCGACGAGGCGAAGTCCGGCTCGCGCGAGATGTTGCGGATGAGTGCCCAGGAGCCCCCCGAACGATCGACGACCGACATTGCGCAGGCGCCCGTGATCAGAGTTGCAACGCGGGACTTTCGCTGAATGGGCCTCAGCATCGCCCGAGGGCCGTCCCGGGCCGCTCGCGCATCGTGCGGGATGGGAGCATCGGACAATCGGGATGGCCGGCCATGACGACGAGGGTGGTGCGAGCCGGGTCTTTCATCCTCCACGTCATCACCGGCCTCGTGCCGGTGATCCCGCTTCTGAGAGGCGCCGCGCTTCAAGCAATCGGGATGGCCGGGACAAGCCCGGCCATGACGTGGGAGGGTGGCGGGAAGGGCGGAGGTTGCCATGACGTGGGAAAGGTCACGCCACGGCGATGGTCACTCTCTCCACGTCATCACCGGCCTCGTGCCGGTGATCCCGCTTCTGAGAGGCGCCGCGCTTCAAGCAATCGGGTTCACCGGGACAACCCCGGCCATGACGTTGGGAAGGTGTCATTACCGGGCGTGTCCCGGTGAACCCGATCGAAAGACCGCAGAGCGCATCGTGCGGACGATGCGCCGCTTCAAAGTGTGAGCAACGGAATCGATCCCAAAAGCGGTGTCCCCTCTTCACGTCCGAGGCTCTAGCGCGGGCCTGCCTTCATGGATCTGCGCTCGGCTTCGTCGAGTCTTTCAATCAGAGCGATCAGATGGCGCGGATGCGCCTCTGCAAGGGTTTCCGCATAGAGGTTCTTGAGCAAGAGCCCGACCATCGCCGCAGTGTGGCTCGGCGGCAGCTCGAGGGTATTGGGGAGCCGAAGCCCCCGGATCTGCTCATCGTCAACCAACATCGCCAGGCTCCGCGTGCCTCGCCTTCCCCTTGCCCATCGTTGAGCCAACCCTCTCGGAGGGATCCGGTTTCAACGCAAGAGTTGATTCTCAGTCGTCGGACTTGCCGGCAACCTTCCGGAGCGCCGCATTGATGCGATCCTGCCAACCGGGGCCGTCCTCCTGGAAGAATGCAAGCACGTCCTGGTCGATGCGAAGGGTGACCGTCTCCTTGACGCCGGGAATGGCAGCAGCCTTCGGCGGCCCCTCGACCGGCTTCGTGGTGGCCTTCTTGAAGGCGGCTTCGGCCGCCTTCAAAGGATCGCTGGAGCGCCGGCCCCCTGTGGATCTCGTCATTGCTTCCCTCCTGAACCTGCCCTGCCCCGCACGCGTTCCGCCATCGTCATGCTTGGGCCCGTCGGAATGCGGGCGCCCCCTGTCACCAGAGGTACGAAACGCTGTAGGCAAGGATGCCCGCCACGACGAGGATGGCCGCGGTCTTCCAATGTTTCTGTATATGCTGGTGCAGGGTCATCCTGTGTCCCACCTCGCCCTTCGCGGAACGCGCGCCCGGAATGCGCAGGCGCGAACGTCGCCTGCGCGGCTGTCGGCAACCGGGCGCATGGCCCGTCAGCCTGCGTCGATCCTATGCCGGATCGAGGGAAATGAACAGTTGGAGGCAAACAGGGGACGATGGTCCACGGTCGACCTGCGGGAATCGGCCGGATCTGCCGTGCGAGCCCCACGTTCAGGCCGGATCAGAGCCCTGTGGCCTTTCATGCTTCGGCGATGTGCCTCCAGCGCAAACCACGCCAAAACTCCGACGAGGCAGATTCAACGATGGCAGGGGAACCTGATTCCCGCTGATCGACCCTGAAGAATGTCTCGCCTGATGGGCGGGCCCTTTCCGCCAGGATCTTTGGCCCGCCTCTCATGGGTTAGGAGGTGCGATCGTCCGTGCCCGTCCGGTTGCCGCCGGCGCCGCGCTCGTCCTCGACGTCGACCTCGGTGCGGCGCACCGTGTCGGAGATCGTCTCCGTGCGCTGCTCGGCTTCCTTTCGGACGACAACCTCCTCGACCACGCGGGCTTCCTTCGAGACCACCGCCTCTTCGCGACGCTCTTCGACCTCGATGGTGCGCTCCTGGAACGGGTCGCCGCCGATCGTACCGGCCTGCGCCGCGCCCGAGACCGGGCGCCGCTCCACCTCCACGTGCTCCTCGCGCAGGTTCACCTGCTCGCTGACCGGACGCTCGACCACGTAAGAGCGGATTCGAACACGCCCGTGGCTCACGTCACGCCGGCCGACATGCAGCTGCTCCTCGGCAATCGGGATCACCTCGTCGCCGCGCGCAGTGCGCTGCGAGTCCGTGTTCATCGAGGCTGCGCCCCCGGAGCCTTCGAAGCCTTCGAAGCCTTCGGAGCGTGCGGAAGTCCCGGACGCGGTCGAGGTGCCTGTGGTCAGGTTGGCCGTGCTCCCGGACAGCACGTCCGAGGTTCCGACATCCGATGCTCCCGCCCATCCTTCGGAACGCCAGGAATCAGCGCGCTCATCGATGTCGATCGTGCCTTCATCATCGAGGATGTCGATCACGCGCTCGTAATCGGCATCGGCGGCGTTGACCGAAACGAGGTAGCCGCCGCGGCGCAGGCCCTCGGCGTAGGTATGGCGATCCTCGTCGGGCAGGAACAGGTCGCGCAACGAATCCCACAGGCCTACGCTGGCCTCCGGGAACGACGGCGTGTCCGTGCCGCGGGACGTATCGGCGTCCTCGTCGCCCGGGGTCAGGCGGATGCTGTCCTGTGCAATCCCGGCGGCATGAAGACGGCTGATCGCCTGTTCGGCATCGCCACGGCTGTCGAAGAAGGCCGTCACGAGCTTTTGGGTTGCAGATCCGGTTGCGGCTCCAGAGTTCATCGGGATGTCTCCTCCTGAGGGGTGGGTGCATCGGGAGCAAGCCGCTCCACGACGGCGCGCTGCTTGCGCAAGCTGACTGGCACCTCGACCGTTTCGGTTTCGGCACTGCGCCGGATGTGCAGTTCCTCCTTGAGCACCAGCCGCTTCTCGACCACGAGCACCTCCTCCAGCACCGGCACGATCGTCACATCGCCTTCGGTTCTGATCTCGGGAGCGCTCTCGACCATCCTGTCGATGGGGACGCGCGTGACCTCCACGACTTCCCGGCGCATGTCCGCATGCGCCAGTTCCTCGACGGTGTCCGTGATCGTTTTGACCTGCACACGCCCGGTCACGACCTGACGTTTGCCGACCGAAACGGTCTCCTCGACGATCGGGATGGCTTCTTCGGATACGGCCTGGGTGCCGGCCTCGAGGGACGCCTCGAGCCTGGCGTGGTGCTGCTCGTCGTCCGGGCGCCGAAAGATGGGTGTGGTTGGATCGCTCATGGCCGTTCTCAAGTGAACGGAAGCCAACGGGCGCTTGCCATGAGAGTTCCCTGAACGTGAGAGTTCCCTGAACGTGAGAGCTCCCTGAACCTGGGCGTTCCCTGAGACTGCGGGCGCGATCGACCCTATGCTTCCAGACACGACAGGGCCGATCCGTTCAGACCGGAACGGAGTTGCGGCCGCCCGGATCGAGGGGACGGACAGGCCTTCTTGTCAATGACCGGTCATCGCATGCGGAGCGGCCACCGGCTTCGACTCGGGCGAGCCGCGCTCGCGCAGATAGATCCCGAGCAGCAGCAATACGCCGATCGACAGGAACTCGCTCTGCCAGTTCTGGAAGCTCTCGTACCAGAACTGCGGATCTCCCAAGGTCTCCAGCACCGTCTGCGTCGGCTGGTGGTGCTGAAGCGCCTCCTCGTTGATCCGGCGCGTGCTCCCCGCGAGATGCAGCCAGAAGGACGCAAGAAAGAGCGTGACCAGCGCGATGCTGAGCGAGTGCGAGTAGAGCTTCAGCACCAAGCCGCCCCGGTGGACAGGCCACGGTGCGTCCGGATCGGCGCGATGCGCCGACGGCGACTCGTCCTCGGCATTGGCCTCGTCCGGCTTCTTGGACTCCGAGGCGCCCTTCTGAAAAAGGAAGATGGTGAGCAGCACGTAAGCCGCCATCTGGAGGAACTCGCTCTCCCAGTTCTCGAAGACGGCCGAGATGAAGTGGCCGCTGGCCAGATAGGAGCCGAAACCGATGGCCGGCAGGTTGTGGAGGCGCAGTTCCTCCCCATGGGCCCGCCATCCGGTGAGGGCCTGACCGATCAGGGACAGGACGAACAGGGCCAACAATGTGACCGTCAGCCCATTGTCACGCAGGAACCTCCGCATACGCCAACCTCACGGAAACACGAACTGCTACGGTTGGATAACTCGGAACGGGAATGTTGGTTTCGTTCCCGTCGCGGAGGCGGCAAGGCGCCCCGGTGACGCGCGTGGCCATCGTCGGGACGCAAGAGGAGCGTTGAGATCGGCGGCGCATCGTGCCGGACTTAGAGCTGCTTCCCCTCACGTGGAATCATCTCTCTTCTTTGCCGAGTCGCATTTTTTGACGGTGAACCGGATCCACTTCACCGAAAAATGCTCTAGATTTCAGCCCGAGGCCGATCCAGCCTCCGTTCCGACCGTCGCTAGAGCCCTGGCGAAGCCTGATTCTGGCCCGTCCACGAGCCGGACCTAACTTCCGCACAGGATACCGATGCACGATACGACGTCACTCCGCCCTGCCCCCGTTGATCGCGAATTCCTGTCCTCCGGAGGGGAGATGGGAGCCCGGATGCGGGCGCACGACTGGACGACCTCTCCCCTGGGGCCGCCCGAAGCCTGGCCGCAATCCCTGCGCACCCTGGTGCGCCTGATGCTCAATGCCAAGCAGGCGATGTTCATCGCCTGGGGCCCCGAACTCGCCTTCCTGTACAACGACGACTATGCCCCGATCTTCGGCGCCAAGCATCCTGAGGCTCTGGGGCGCCCGTTTGCGGAGGTCTGGTCGGATATCTGGGGGCAGATCAAGCCGCTCGTCGACCAGACTCTCGCGGGACAGGCGAGCTGGCATGAGGATCTCCTCATCCCCATGGAGCGGCACGGCTATCGGGAGGAGGCTTGGTTCAGCTTCTCCTATTCTCCCGTTCATGACGAGAGCGGGGCCGTGGCCGGCATGTTCTGTGCGGCCATCGAGACGACCGGGAAGATCCTCAATCAGCGCGCCCTGCGCGAGAGCGAGGAGCGCGCGACGGGCGTGCTCAATGGAATGGACGAAGCCTTCATCCTGCTCGACCGCGAGTTCCGCATTCTTCAGATCAACACGGCGGGACTGCGGCTGGACACCCGGCCGGAGACCGAGATCATCGGGCGCCGCCATTGGGAGGTCTGGCCGGGTACGGAGGAAACGCCGCTCGGCCAGTTCTACAAGCAGGCGATGGCCGGCCGGGCGCCGATGCGGATGGAGAACCGCTATGTCTGGCCCGACGGCCGGGAAGCCTGGACCGAGATCCGGGTCTATCCGGGCCCAGACGGCCTGGCTGTGTTCTACCGGGATATCACCGAGCGGAAGATCGCCGAAGATCGGCTCCACGAGGCGGAGGACCATTACCGCCACACGGTCGAGCTTAATCCGCAGGTCACCTGGACGGCCGCTCCGAACGGGCAGCTCGACCGTGTGGCCCAGCGTTGGCAGGACTGGACCGGCACGTCCGGGCTCGGGGAGACCTGGACCCAGGCCATGCACCCGGAGGATCTGGAGCCGTCCCTGAAGGCATGGACCCACTCCACATCCACCGGGGAGACCTACGACATCGAGCACCGCGCCCGCATGCGCTCGGGCGAATACCGCTGGATGCATTCCCGCGCCTTCCCGCGACGGGGCCCGTCCGGAGACATCGTCAAGTGGTACGGGACCACGGAGGATATTCATGAGCGCAGGGCCGCCCGGGAGGCCCTCCAGGAAGAGACGCGCTCCCTGGAGATCCTGAACACCGCCCTCGCGGCGGTCGCGTCGGAGCTTGATCTCGACCGGCTGGTCCAGCGGGTGACCGATGCGGGCGTCGAGCTCACGGGAGCGCAATTCGGCGCCTTCTTCTACAACGTCGAGAACGCGGCAGGCGAGAGCTACATGCTCTATACGATCTCCGGCGTTCCGCGCGAGGCGTTCGCCAAGTTCCCCATGCCGCGCAACACCAAGGTGTTCGCTCCGACGTTCGGCGGGGACCGCATCGTCCGCTCGGACGACATCACCCGCGATCCGGCCTACGGTCACACCGAGCCGCATCGCGGCATGCCGCCGGGCCATCTGCCCGTCCGCAGCTATCTGGCTGTCCCCGTGGCGTCCCGTTCGGGCGAGGTGATCGGCGGGCTGTTCTTCGGACACGCACAGACCGGTGTCTTCGATCAGCGCTCCGAGCGCCTGATGGCAGGGCTTGCCGCAGGAGCCGCGGTGGCGATCGACAACGCTCGCCTGTTCCAGAACGCTCAACGCGAGATCGAGGAGCGGCGGCGTGCCGAGGAGGCCTTGCGGCGCCTGAACGAGACCCTGGAGGCCCAGGTCGAGGAACGGACCCGCGAACGCGACCAGATCTGGCAGCTCAGCACCGACCTGATGGATGTATGCCGTTCGGACGGAACCCTGCTCGCCGTCAATCCGGCCTGGACCACGATGCTCGGCTGGACCGAGGAGGAGCTCCTGGCGAGCAACTTCCTCGGCCTCATCCATCCCGACGACATCGAGAGCACCCTCGCGGAACTTGCCCATCTGGAACAGGGGATTCAGACGTTCCGGTTCGAAAACCGCTTCAGGACCAAGGGCGGCAGCTATCGCCTGGTCTCCTGGACCGCCGTGCCCAAGGAGGGACTGTTCTACGCGATCGGTCGCGACATCACGGCGGAGCGGGAAGCCGCGGAGGCATTGCGCCAAACCGAAGAGGCGCTGCGGCAGTCGCAGAAGATGGAAGCGGTGGGCCAGCTCACGGGCGGCATCGCTCACGACTTCAACAATCTTCTGACCGGAATCGTCGGCTCCCTCGACATGCTGCGCACGCGGGTCTCCCAGGGCAGGCTCGACACGGTCGATCGGTACATCACGGCCGCGACCACGTCGGCCAACCGGGCGGCGGCGCTCACCCACCGCCTGCTGGCCTTCGCACGCCGCCAGCCGCTCGATCCCAGGCCGGTGCAGGCGAATGCGCTGGTTGCCTCCCTCGAGGATCTGTTCCGGCGCACGGTTGGCGAAACGGTGACCCTCGAGGTGGTGCTCGCCGGCGGGTTGTGGCCGACGCTCTGCGACCCGAACCAGCTCGAGAGCGCACTTCTCAACCTTGTCATCAACGCCCGCGACGCCATGCCGGACGGGGGCCGGCTCACGGTCGAGACCTGCAACGCGCACCTCGACGACACCTACATCGCCGCGCAGCGGGACGTGAAGCCGGGCCAGTATGTCTGCATCTGCGTGACTGACACGGGCACCGGCATGCCGCCCGACGTGATCGAGCGTGCGTTCGAACCGTTCTTCACGACGAAGCCGTTGGGTCAGGGCACCGGACTCGGATTATCGATGGTGTATGGGTTCGCGCGCCAGTCGGAGGGCCATGCCCGGATCTACAGCGAGATTGGCCAGGGCACCACGATCAAGATCTACCTGCCGCGCTACAGAGGAGAGACGCAAGCCGAGATCGAAGCCTCGACCCTCGCCGAGGCGCCGCGGGCGCAATCCGGCGAGACCGTTCTGGTGGTGGAGGACGAGCCGGTGGTGCGTGGCCTCATCCTGGAGGTGCTGGAGGATCTCGGCTACCGCACCCTCGAGGCGGTGGACGGACCGGAGGGGCTCAAGATCCTTCAATCCAAGCGGCACATCGACCTTCTCGTCACGGATGTCGGCCTTCCCGGGCTGAACGGGCGCCAACTGGCGGATGCCGCCCGGGAAACGCGCCCGAACCTCAAGACGCTTTTCATCACGGGCTATGCCGAGAACGCCACTCTGGCCGCGGGCTTCCTCGAGCCGGGGATGCAGATGATCACCAAGCCGTTCGCGGTGGATGCCCTCGCGCAGAAGATCCGGTCGATGATCGAGGATGAGTGACGCCCGTGGCCATCGAATCCGACCGGATCGGGAGGGCGTCAGATGTCATTCGCGACGAGAAGCTTCTTGAGCAGACGGACCAGCGTTTCGGGATGAACGGGCTTCCCGATGAACAGCGCCCCTTCGGGCAGTTCGCCCGACTTGGGGGCGGCCCGCCCGGAGACGACCAGAACGCCGATTTCGTGCCGGCTCGCCCGCACGTGTCGGGCCAGCTCGAAACCGTTGATGCTGCCGCGCGGCATTTCCACGTCCGTCACCATCCCGTGGATGCCCGAGACGGCCCTCAGAACCTGGAGCGCCTCATCCGCATGGACGGCTTCGATCACCTTGAAGCCTGCATCTTCCAGCACGTCGACGAGCGTCATCCGGACGAGCGCCTCATCTTCAACCACCAGAATGATGGGGCGAGTATCATGTTTCGGTCCAGCCATGCCCGACGAAAGAGGAAACAACGGTCTTTGTTCCGAATGCCAAGATCTCGATCGACCCCCACCCGAGCTGCTCCCCCTCGCGTGGAATCATCTCACTTCTATGATTCCACGCGAGGGGAATTGGCCGAGCCGCATTGTGTGACGGTGAATCGGATCCATTTCGCCGAAAATGTCGAGTCTCCCGCTTCGCGCCGGCCACGCCCCGGCACGGGAGAGCCGCGTCCCTCTCCCCGTCATCTCCCGCTCATACCACCCTCCACGTCATCACCGGGCTTGTCCCGGTGATCCCGATGCGAGAAGCGCCGCGCGCTTCCGTATCGGGATGGCCGGCACAGGGCCGGGCATGACGTGGGTGGGTAGCAGGAAGGGCGGAGGATGCCGTGACGCGGGAGGGTGTCGGCACCGGCCCTGACCACCTTCTCCACGTCATCACCGGCCTTGTGCCGGTGATCCCGATGCGAGAGGCGCCGAGCCCTTCCGATCGGGATGGCCGGCACAAGGCCGGCCATGACGTGCGGAGGCGACCCAACGGACGAAAGCGGGCCACGCTCGTGACCAGGGTCGTGTCCTGGAAGAACCCGATGGAGATGTCGACCGGAGGTATGACATCCGATCACGGATGCGCCGTGAGAGTTCAGGTCCAGGAGAGCACCTGCGCGGCGAGGAGCCGGCTCGGCAGCTCGGCCATGAAGAAGTCGCGCATCCGCTCCATGAGTTCGGGCTGGTAGACATCCTTGAACGAGCCGAACTTCATGTGCTTTTGGGCCCGTGAGGCTTCGTCCATGTCGAGGCTCGAACCCGGATACCAGCGCGCCAGCATTTCTTTCGATCCAGCCGTGAAGCGGTGCGTGATCAGCGCGACGGTGAGGTCCGCCCCGGGCACGCTGCCGAGAGACTCGGCCCCTCACTCCGCCGCAACCGGCATGGCCTGCTCGTCGCCTTCTTCATCGGGCTCGCTCCAGAGGGACAGGTGCCCTCTCTCGGTCCACAGGACCACCGCGAGGCATGCCGCGCCGAGGCAGAGATAGCCCAGGCTGAGAGGCACGACCGTGCCGTTGAAGGAGCGTCCGATGACGAACCCGAACAGAGCCCCGACCAGCGTGGTGTAGGAGCCGATGAAGGATGACGCCGTGCCCGCGATGGCTGCCAGGGGGGCCATCGCGATGGAATTGAAGTTCGGCACGGTGAGGCTGTACAGGAACTGGTTGAAAGCGAAGATCGCCGCGAACAGAAGCAGGGGCGGCCGGCCGCCGTAGAGGAGCGCCACGCCAAGCTGCACGGCCGCAACGAGCGTGAAGCCGCACAGGCCGATATGCGACAGGCGGCGCATCCCTAAGCGCCGCACCAGCGTCGCGTTCGTGAACGAGGCGGCTCCCATGAAGGCCGCGATGCACCCGAAGACCAGAGGGAAGAGCGCTCCAAGGCCGTAGACCTCCGTCTCGAAGATCTGTTGCGCGGACCCGATATACGCCATGAGACAGCCCATCATGAGGGCGACGCCCGTCGCATAGCCGATGCTGACCCGCGTGGAGACCGTGACTTTCACCGCGGACACGATCTGGCCGACGGAGAAGGGCCTGCGGTATTCCGGATGGAGGGTTTCCGGCATGCGGATGAAGAACCAGGCCGCCACCAGCACGGCAAAGCCGAGGATGGTCCCGAAGATCATGCGCCACGTGCCCAGGAGCAGGAGAAGGCTGCCCGATGCGGGCGCCAGCATCGGCACGATGATGAAGACCATCATGGTGATCGACAGAACGCGCGCCATCTCGCGGCCTGCGAAGCGGTCCCGGATGATCGCCACCGTCAGCACGCGCGTGGCGGCCAGGCCGGCTCCCTGAACGGCACGTCCGACCAGCAGCATGGCGAAGCTCGCGGCGGTCGCTGCGATGAATCCGCCCAGGAGGTAGACGGCCAGCCCGATCATCAGCGTGGGCCGCCGGCCGATCGTGTCCGAGACGGGACCATAGACCGTCTGCATGACGGCGAAGGGCACCATGTAGGCGGTGATCAGCATCTGGAGGTCGTTGGGATCGGGGATCCCGAAATCGGACTGGATCGGCCCGAAGGCGGGAAGCAGGTTGTCGATGGACAGAGACCCCAGGCTCATCACGAGCGCGATGAGGAGAACGAACTCGTGCAGGGACGGGAATCGGGTGTGGCCGCTCTGGGCTGGGCCGCCGGCAAACGGAGACATTGCAAAACTTTCCGCGACAGGGGTCTCTGCCGCATGGGGCATTCCTCATGCGAAATGCATGGAAGCGCAGGTCCCGGGCATGGGACGAGGATTGAGAATGGAAGGAAAAATCTAACCTGGAAGCGGCGGGCAGACCCGCTGAACCTGCATTCGAGGGCGTTTCGGCATCCGGTTCGCCTCGCGGAGTCGTTTGGTTACCGGCTATCAACCACGAGAGCGGGTGAGGGTTTCATCGGGAATGCGAACGCGGCCGGATCAGCCTTGTCCCGGTTGTCGCGGCGAGAGCTCGAAATGGGAGCGGTCCATGTCCTTGAAGCTGTGGAAGTGACCGCCCCAGCGGATCGGCACGCCCAGCGCCGCGGCGGCCCTTTTGACGGCTTCTGCGATCCGGGTCTGGACACCGGGATCGAAATAGACGCGCCCCTCCGGGTCGAGGGGCCACAGGTCGACCGCATCGCCGGTGCGGTGCGGGCTGCCCTGGGTTCTCGACCAGCCCCAGGCCACCGCCTTGCGCTGCAGCTCGGCGTCCCGCCGGCCCGAGCCGATCACGAAGGGCAGCCCGGGATGATCGGCCTGCGCCTTGAGGATGACCCTGGCCAGGGCCGGGTTGAGGGCCCGAACATTGGCCTCGTGCTGTCCGACCGGGTCCGGGTTCCAGGCCCGGAACATTGCCAGCTGGTCACGGCCGCGGTCGTCTCTCGCTGGGATCCTCGCATAGACCCCGCCCGGCCCGAGGATCGGGTCGAGCCTGGCGCCGGGCGGCCGTTCGGTCCCGCCCCCGAGCCTGACCTGAGCCCGGGCGTCCGGGCCGGCGCTCACGAGCAGGAGGATGAGGAATCCGGCGGAGAGGGAGTGGACCTGTCGAAGCATCGTCGCCTGATGGGTTGCAGCCCCATCTTGCCAAAGAATGGCAACGCTCGTCGACTCCTCGACGGCAGCTGCCCGGCCCGCCCCGGCACCGGAGATCACGGCACCGGGTGACGGCCAGGTTCGACCGGCCCTGTGACCGAAGGCCTGCCTCGCCCTCGGGCTTGGAGCATTTTTCGGCGAAGTGGATCCGGTTCGCCGTCAAAAATGCGGCACGGCAAAGAAGAGAGGTGATTCCACGCCAGTGGAAACAGCTCTAGCCCGGGACGAAGGCTGCCAGCTCGTCGGGCGTTCCCTTCGGAAAGGCTTCCTTTAGGTAATCGAGGAAGGCGGACACGCGAGGACTCAGGAGCCGCCGCGACGGATAGAGCGTCCACAGGGCGATGTCCGCCCCCTCCACGGCGCCCCATTGCACCAGCGTTCCAGCGGCCAGATCGTGGCTGACAAGGGACACGGGCAGGCGTCCGACGCCGACGCCGGCCCGCACGGCATCGCGGACCATGACGAGGGACGAGAGGCGAAGGACCGGATCGACCGGGAGGCGTGATCGTCCGGACGGCGTCATGAGGCTCCAGGCCGCAACCCGGTCGCCGGTGCCCCGGACGATCGCCGGAACGGCGAGATCGCCCGCCGGCCGAGAGAGGTTCGGGCTTGCGACCACGACCAGCCGGTCGCGCAGGAAGATCCGTCCGACCAGGGTTTCGTCCGGATCCGGATTGACCCGGATGACCAGGTCGTAGCCTTCCTCCACCATGTCGACGGGCCGGTCCTCCGTCGTGATCTCGAGCCGGACCTCGGGATATTTCAGCGCGAAGCCGGCCGCCAGCCGTCCCATCGCGGTCTGCGAGAAGAGCAGCGGTGCGCTGATGCGCAACCTGCCCCGCGGCGTGTCCCCGCCCGAGGCGATCGCCGCGGCGGTCTCGTCGAGTTCGGTGAGCAGCGCGCCCGTCCGCTCGAAGAGCGCCCGCCCCTCCTCGGTGAGCTTCAGCGCGCGTGCGCCGCGCTCGAACAGGCGCAGGTTGAGGCTGCCCTCCAGGTCCGCGACCCGGCGGGACAGGGTCGCCTTCGGGCGTCCCGCCGCGCGCGCCGCGCGCCCGAACCCTCCGTAGCGGGCCACGAGATTGAAATCGGAAAGAGCCAGCAGGTCCATGAACGTTCCACCAGTGAGACGGAGCGTCCAGATATAGCGGCTATCGGGGCGAATGTGGATCACTCATTGTCGGAATGTCGTCACGACCGATCCACGCTGACCCCTCACGAGAAGGAACCTCATCATGATCTATTCGACCGCCACCGTCCCGGTGAATCCTGAAGGCGAGACCACGCTGACCCGGGCCCAGGTCTGGGCCGGCCTTGAGCTCAAGGCCCGCGATGCCCGCCTGTTCCTTCCGCCCGGCCTCTGCACCCGCTGCGACGTGGTCGAGGAGAGCGCGACCCATTTCGTCCGCGAAGCCACGATCGGCGGTGCCGACCTGCGGGAGATCGTCACCCTCGAACCGGAGAGCAAGGTCACGTTCTTCCAGGCCACCGGACCGCGCGAGGGCGCCATCGTCAACGAGCTGTTCGAAGGCCCGGACGGCACGCTCCAGCTCCGCTTCTATTGTTATCTGGGCCTGCGCGGCAGAGAGCCGAACGGCCCGGAGGAGCGGGCCGAACAGGCGCAGTTCGACGGCGAGACCGGCTACAAGGCCGCCCTCATGTCCACGCTCAAGCGCACCCGCGAGTTGCTCGCGGAAGGCCGTCTCTGACCACCGTGATCACCGTCAGCCCGGGGCCGCCTCCTCCGAGGCGCCCCGCCCTCCGAGGTCGCGACCATGCAGGATTCGAGAGCCGACGCCAAACATCTTGCACCGTCGAAGCTTTCGATCTCAGACAGCAAAAAGCCCGCTAAGCTGTCGCTTTCGCGGGCTTTTTTGATGGTAGCGGAGGAGGGATTTGAACCCCCGACACAAGGATTATGATTCCTCTGCTCTGACCAACTGAGCTACTCCGCCCCAGGAATCGGGGCGGACCCCGCGTCAGGCAAGCGCGATATAGGGAAGGTTGCCCCCCGGTGTCAAGAAAGACGCGCGGCCGAGCCGCGGATTTGTGAAACGCGCGCTCTCGAGGAATGAGGCACCGGCGACCGAGGCACCGGCCGGCCGATCCATCAGCCTTTCGGCTTCATGCGCCAGAGCTGGAATCCCTCGGAGGAAATCGCCTGCTCGATGGCCTTTCGCGAGAACTTGTGCGGCGGAGCCTCGCGGGAAGCGAGCGTGCCCGTCAGGCCCCAGGGGGCGTATTTGGCGGGAAGCTTGCTGCCTGCCTCGTCGCCCGCAAACGCGTGCAGGTCGTCCTTGGCCTGGGAGGTGAACATGAAGAGACGCATGGGAGTGGCTTTCGTAATAAGCGGAGGGCAGCCCCTCCTTAGATAGGGCCCGCCCCCCGAAAGTCACCCGGCCGGTCCGGCGCCGATGCCCCCGCGCGCTCAGGCGGACCGCACGCGACGCCCCGCCTGCCGCACCGGACGGTCAGGCCCGCTTCCTGATCCTCATCAGCTTGAAGAAGCCGCCCGGGAACAGGCTCCTGAGTTCCACGACTTCCATGCGGCCGGTCCCGCGGGCCCAGTCCTCGACCCGGGACGCCTTGAAGGCCGAGCTCCAGCCGATGGCCTTGGCCACGGGTGAGGCCAGTTCCTCCAGGGCGGCGATCGGGCCGGAGAGCTGGCCCCAGTGGTTGGCGAGGACGATCTCGCCCCCGGGCTTCAGCACGCGCATGAACTCGTCGAGCGCCGTCTCGGGCTCGGGCACCAGGGTGATGATGAACTGCGCCGTGACGGCATCGAAGGTCTCGTCGGGAAAGCTCAGGCGGGTGACGTCCATCACCTGCAGGCTCTTCACATGGCCGAGCCCCCTCCTCTCGACCTTGTCCTGGGCCCGGCGCAGCATGTCCTCGGACAGATCGACCCCGTAGACCTCCGCATGCCTCGGATAGTACCCGAGGGACAGCCCCGTGCCGACGCCGGCCTCGAGAATCTTGGGCCCGCAGGCGACGGCGGCGTTCACGGCTGCCCGGGCGGCCGGTTCGGTCAGCTTGTCGTAGACGAGGTCATAGATCGGAGCCCAACGCGCATAGGCCTTGCGCATCAGGACCGTAGTCGCTCCATCCGTCATAAACTATCCCTAGGTAAGCACCTCAGGCCGCGGCGGGGGCGGCCTCGGCGATGGTCCGAGCAATGGTGCCCCCGCCAAGCACACGTGCCCGCGGAGCATCGCTCTCATAGATGACACAAGCTTGACCGGGAGACACCCCGTCTTCCGCCGATAACAGCTCGACCGTAGTGCCGGTTCCTGTGGATCTCAAGGTGGCCGGGCGCGGCTCGCGGGTGGAGCGGACGCGCACCGCCACCTCCATGCCCGTCTCGCCCAGGGATTCGAGGGGAACGTCCCCGAGCCAGTTCACGTCCGTCACGCGGATCAGGCGGGTGGCCAGGGCCTCCCGGGGCCCCACGACGACGCGGGCTTCCTTGGCCTCGAGGCGCACCACATAGAGCGGCTCGCCCACGGAGAGCCCAAGCCCCTTCCGCTGCCCCACGGTGTAATGGATGATGCCGTCGTGCCGGCCCAGCACCCGGCCGTCCACATGGACGATCTCGCCGCCCTGCACGGCGCCCGGCTTGAGGCGCTCGATCACGTCGCTGTAGCGCCCCTGGGTGACGAAGCAGATGTCCTGGCTGTCCGCCTTCTCGGCCACGGTGAGGCCGAACTCGCGGGCGAGTTCCCGGGTCTTCTCCTTGGGCAGCTCGCCCAGGGGGAAGCGGAGCAGATCCAGCTGCGCCGGCGTGGTGGCATAGAGGAAATAGCTCTGGTCCCGGTCCGGATCGGCCGCCCGGTGGAGGGCGCGGCGCCCGTCCGGCAGGGCGCGGCTCGCCACGTAATGGCCCGTGGCCAGCACGTCGGCTCCCAGCTCCCGGGCGGTCTCCAGGAGGTCGCGGAACTTGATCGAGCGGTTGCACTCGACGCAGGGGATCGGCGTCTCGCCGGCGAGATAGCTCTGGGTGAAGCGGTCGATCACCGCCTCCCGGAAGCGCGCCTCGTAGTCGAGCACGTAATGGGGAATGCCGATGGCTTCGGCCACCCGGCGGGCATCGTAGATGTCCTGGCCGGCGCAGCAGGCGCCCTTCCGGTGGGCGGCGGCGCCATGGTCGTACAACTGGAGCGTGATGCCGATGACGTCGTAGCCCTGGCGCTTGAGCAGGGCCGCGACGACCGACGAGTCCACGCCGCCCGACATCGCAACCACGACGCGGGTCTTCGAGGGATCGGTGGGGAGGTCGAGTGAATTGAGCATCTTTCCATCCAGAGGCGCCGTTCAAGGCGGCGCACGGGAGGGGCCAAGGCCCCTCTATAGCGCATCGTGCGGAAAAGTGGACCCGGTTTTCCGCTCGAACGATGCGCCAGCCAAGAGTGGAGCATCGGATCGATCCCAAAAGTGGACCCACTTTTGGGTCCGATGCTCTCGCGCATCGTGCGGAAAAGTGGACCCGGTTTTCGCTGACGCGGCCCCCTCGGGTCCCATAGGGTCTGGCCCGGCGGGGCGCTCACCGGGAGAGCAGGCCTCGGGTCCAAAGGGCACGACCGTTCCCGGATCCGGTGCCCTGGCCACAATTCTTAAAGGGAAAGTGCCCCGCAATAAGCCAACGTTAACGTTTATGGCTAAGCTTAGGCATTCTCGTAACCGCCTGATGGGCTTAGGGAAACATTAAGTCCCCTCGCGTAGGTTCGAGCCTGTCAAAGGTCGTTGAATTTTTGTGTGAGCGTATCATGACCGAACCCCACCGCCCAAGGGTCAAGTATGTCATTGGGCCCGACGGCAGTCCCCTGACGATTGCCGACCTTCCCCCGTCCAGCACCCGCCGCTGGGTCATCCGCCGCAAAGCCGAGGTTGTCGCCGCCGTCCGCGGTGGCCTGCTCAGCCTCGAGGAGGCCTGCCAGCGCTACACGCTGACCACCGAGGAATTCCTGAGCTGGCAGATGTCCATCGATCAGCATGGCCTGGCCGGCCTGCGCACCACCCGGATCCAGCAATACCGGCAATAGGCACCGCGACGGTCGGCACGAAGCGGGCGCTGGTCATCCGACCGGCGCCTTTTTGTCGTCGGGAAGCGCGGCCGTTAAGATGTTCCTAACCATACGATGAGCATAAACTCCTGAATCACTTCCCTTAAGGCAGGCTCCTTATCGTGCTTGGCATTCCGGATCCGTTGGACCAGCAAGGCTCATCCCGGGCCCCTATGGGGCCGCCCCTTTCCGCCGATGGGGAGCAGACCATCGACGCGCTCAGGCGCATCCTGGTCGGGCGCACCATCGCGGACGTCGAGCGCCATCTGATCCTCGATACCCTGGCCTCTTGCTTCGGCAACAGGACGCACGCCGCGCGGATCCTCGGCATCTCGATCCGCACCCTGCGCAACAAGCTGAACGAATACATGGAAGCCGGCATTGCCGTGCCGGAGCCAGGCCAGAAGCCGGCCGCCGCCTGATGGCCGATGCTCAACCCTTTGAGCGGCGCACCGTTGAGTGCGAAAAACCGGGTCCACTTTTTCGCACGATGCGCTAGAGCTTACGCAGCCACAGGCTGGTCTCGTGGGCCCCGGGGACCAGCGGCAGCTCCGTCAGGATTCCCTGCGAGAACGCGGATCCATGGTCCCTGACGAGGGCGTGGCTCGCGAAAACCAGCTCGTAGGCGCCGCCCTGCAGGAGAGCCCCCACCAGCAATTGCTCGTTGTACCCGCGCCAGCCCCAGACCTCCGGGTAGGCGTCGGGCAGCGTGATATCGTGGACGTGGATCAGCGTCCCGCCGGCGAGGCGCGGCAGCACGTCGAGGAAAAGGCGGTCCACATCCGTGCCCGGCATGGCGATGTGGCTGGAATCGACGAACAGGATGTCGCCGGCCGCGAGGGCCTCGAACTCGGCCGGGTCGGCATCCCGCAGGAGCGCCTGCCGGTGCTCCACGTCGAGGGTCTTCAACGTGGCCCGGGGGGCGGGGTCGATGCAGGTGATCCGGGTGGGAAGCCCCCCATCCCGAACCGCCCGGGCCATGAAGCGGGTCGAATGGCCGGAGCCGATCTCGACGATCCGCCTGGGCTTTTCCTGCCGGACGATGGCGTAGGCCGCGGCGGCGTCGAGACGGGGAAACCAGCTCTGATCGAACCGCGCCGGCCCCCTGCCCCGCAGGATCGCGCGCAGGTCCTCCGCATGGGCGTCGATCGCCTCCAGCACCTGGGCGAAGCGCGGACGCGCGGCCTCGAACACGGGGCGCAGCGCGGGATAATCCTGCGGCTCGACGCTTCCGGCATACCGATAGGGAATGAAGAAGCCGAGCGGTTTCACGCCAAGCAGCGTCGCGAGGCCGAAGCGCAGCCGGCGCCAGAAGACGGTCATTGATCGGAGGAGGAGAGCGGCGGCGGCGGTACGGACCCGTCGGGCGCCACGACCCGGCCGCGCCAGGCCTGCGCCAGCCGCGCGCGCTCGAACATCAGCACGACCACGAGCGAGAGGGCGAACGGGATCAGGAGATAGAAGAGACGGAAGATGATGAGGGCCGCCAGGACGTCGGCCTTTGGGATGTCGGGCATCGCGGTCAGGAAGACGAGCTCGAACACGCCGAGACCGCCGGGCGCATGGCTGACCAGGGCGGCCGAGAACGACGCCAGGAAGACCGCCAGCACGATGATGAAGCTCGGCTCAAGATGGGCCGGAAGCACGAAATAGATGATGCCGGCCGCGCCCAGGAGCTCAAGCGGCGCAGCGATCAGCTGGCGCACCATCACGGCCGGCCGGGGATATTCCAGCTTGGCCTTGCGGACGACGAGCGGCGGGAGGTGCAGAATGGACCCGACCACGTAAAGCGCCACGAAGCCGAGGAGCAGGATGCCGACGATGCGGGCCGTCGCCGGGTTGGTCAGGACCGAGGGAAGCAGTTCCTCGAGCCGGTGCAGCAGGGTCGGGTCGGCCACCAGGGCGATGCCGCCGAGCAGGATGGTGCCGAGCCCGAAGGTGAACGAGCACAGGGCGACCAGCACGGCGATCTGAGGCGCGCCCAGGCCCTTCGAGGTATAGGCGCGATAGCGCACGACCGCGCCGGAAAAGACCGAGGCGCCGATGTTGTGCGACAGGGCGTAGGTGGTGAACGACGTGATGGACACGAACAGCCACGAAATGTGGTGGACGCCCAGGTGCAGCAGGGCGATCCGGTCGTACCAGGCCAGGGCCGCATAGGCCACGAGGGTGGACAGGGCCGCGAGGGCATAGCGATGGGGCGGAACGGCGGTCAGGCTGTCCCAGACGTCGTCGAGGGACATGCCGCGCAGCTCGCGATACAGAAGCCAGCCCGACACGACGACTGCCAGCAACCCGATCACGGGCCAAATGAACTCACGCACATTCTTCATAGAGCCGGCAGAACTCCCTCGCTGTTATCTTCTGTGCCCACAATCCCATTGTTCCGCAAGGGGATTATGCCTTGCCGCAACATGACATAAGGTCCAAGGCCGGCACCCGCCACGGGAGGCAAGGCCGGGGCGGCTCCATGGAAGCCGGGAGGCATGTCCGGCCTGCAACCGGAAGGGAGTGACGCGGGACCCCGATGCCCTTATCAAACGGCATCCTTCCTCTTCCCCATCGCGTCCACGAGGCCCGGTCCATGACGACGGAACCTGCAACGGCTCTCAACCTCAACGGCTACACGGACCTGCCGCCCGGCAAGATCGCCGCGATCGTCACATATCTCGACATGCGCGAGCGCCCCAGCACGTCGCCGTTTTGCAAGCCCGCCGGCTGGAGCCTTCATCGGATCGATCGGGACCGCCCGCGCTACCGGGCGCTGTTCAGGGCAATCGGCGAACCCTGGCTCTGGTTCAGCCGCGCGGCCATGGCCGACGACAGGCTGGCGTCCATCCTCGACGATCCCGGGGTGGAAGCCTATGCGCTGCACGACGGCACGGCCGATGTGGGGCTGCTCGAACTCGACTTCCGGATCGACCGGGAGGTCGAGCTGGCGTTTCTCGGGCTCGTTCCCGGGTTCATCGGCCAGGGCGCGGGCCGCTTCCTGATGAACGAGGCCATCGTCCGCGCCTTCGCCCGGCCGATCGAGCGCTTCTTCGTCCACACCTGCACGCTCGACGCCCCGGGGGCCCTCGCCTTCTACATGCGGTCGGGCTTCACCCCGTACCGGCGCGCCATCGAGGTGGCCGATGATCCTCGGCTGCTCGGGTTCCTCCCGCGGGAGGCCGCCCCCCAGGTGCCGATCCTGACGGCCCCGGCGTGAAAAAGGGCGCGGTCGGTCGAGCGCGCCCTTCGATTACGGGAATTGTTCGGACGGTCAGGCGGTGGCGCGGACGGCGCGGCCCTGCCCGGTCTGGCTGATCGCGGCATCCAGGCTCCGCTCGCGATCCTCCAGGCTCTCGGCCTTCTTCAGCTCCTCGAAGGCCTCGCCGAGCTCCGCCTTCGCGTCGTCGAGCTGGATGTGAAGGTTCTGAGCCGAGTGGCGGAGGTTGTCGCGGCGCTGGGCCGCGGCGCGCGCATAGGTTGGATAGGCAAAGTGGTTCGGGTCGGCGATGCCGGCCTTCTGCTCTTCCGCCGCGATCTCCCGGTCGAGGTCAGCCGCCATGCGGTCGAACTCGGCGATCATCATCTCGATCTGCGCCACCCGCCGACGCTTCTCGTCGACCTGAAAGCGCTTGAGGCGGATGAGCGTATCCCGCGACTTCATCTTGATTCAACTCCACACGTCGCTGTTTCACTGCATCTCACGGATCGCTCAGTTATCCGCCAGACATGCCCGACCATCGCCCACGGAGGTTGAGCTTTCCTTACCGCCTGCGACAAAAAATTTCCTATCCCCTGGCTCCCCTGCGGGGCGCATGGGCCCGGGAGCGACGTCGTCCGGCTTTGTAAACCTTTCGTTTACCGGTTTCGTTAACACTGGGTCGGTCACGGGCGCGGCCAGACCGGATCCGCCTCCGGATTCACCTGAAACGCTTAGGTTACAAGAATTTGGGATGATGTGAGGCGGTTCCCTATGGTTACCCAGAATCCACAGGACAATCGTCTTCGGCGGATGATCTGCCGGCCAAGGTCGTTAAGCGCTTGCATCCCAGAATCAGTGTTTGTTAACCATTCTGAATTAGCGTTTCGAATCAGTTCAAAAGAGCATCCGTCGCAGGCCCGGCGTCGGATGGGCAGTCTTCCGCTGCTCTCAAGCTCAAGGGCAAGGGCTGGGGATTGAACATGCGCGTACTTCTGATTGAAGACGACAGCGCGACAGCGCAAAGCATCGAACTGATGCTGAAGTCCGAGAACTTCAACATTTATACGACGGATCTCGGCGAAGAGGGCATCGACCTCGGCAAACTCTACGACTACGACATCATCCTTCTCGATCTGAACCTGCCCGACATGTCGGGCTACGAGGTTCTGCGGACGCTCCGCGTCGCGAAGGTGAAGACCCCGATCCTGATCCTGTCCGGCATGGCCGGCATCGAGGACAAGGTGAAGGGCCTCGGCTTCGGGGCCGACGACTATCTGACCAAGCCGTTCCACAAGGACGAGATGGTGGCCCGCATCCATGCGATCGTCCGCCGCTCGAAGGGCCACGCCCAATCGGTGATCACCACCGGGGACCTGATCGTGAACCTCGACACCAAGACGGTCGAGGTCAGCGGGGCCCGCGTTCACCTGACTGGCAAGGAGTACCAGATGCTGGAACTCCTCTCCCTGCGCAAGGGCACCACCCTCACGAAGGAGATGTTCCTCAACCACCTCTACGGCGGCATGGACGAACCCGAGCTGAAGATCATCGACGTCTTCATCTGCAAGCTGCGCAAGAAGCTCGCCAATGCCTCGCAGGGCCGCAACTACATCGAGACCGTCTGGGGCCGCGGCTACGTGCTGCGCGAGCCGAACGAGGCGGAAGAGCGCATCGCGATCTAGAGCATTTTAGAGAGGTGATTCCACGTGAGTGGGAACAGCTCTAAGCCTCGCGATCGATGGCAAACCCAAAAAGGCCCGGTTCAGACCCGGGCTTTTTTGTTGACGGTACGGGAGGCCTGCATGAAATCCGTTCTTGTCTCGTGGCAGTTCTGGGCCCTGCTTTCAGCCGCCTTCGCGGCTCTGACGGCCATCTTCGCCAAAGTGGGCATCGAGCAGATCAACTCGGACTTCGCCACGTTCATCCGGACGGTCGTGATCCTGTTCGTCCTCGGGGGGATCCTCGTCGCCAGCGGCCAGTGGCAGGCGCCTGCCTCCATTTCCGGAAGGACCTATCTGTTCCTTGTGGTGTCCGGGTTGGCCACCGGTGCGTCCTGGCTCTGCTACTTCCGGGCCCTGAAGCTCGGCGATGCGGCCCGCGTCGCCCCGCTCGACAAGCTCAGCGTCGTGCTCGTCGCCCTGTTCGGCGTGCTGTTTCTGGGCGAGAAGCTGGCGATGCCGAACTGGATCGGCATCGCTCTGATCGCGTCGGGCGCGGTTCTCGTCGCCTATAAGGCCTGACCGGCAGCCTCAGGCCATGGCGGCCTTGATCGTCACCTCGTCGCCTTCGAGGCTGAAGGCGACGCTCATGCTCGAGGCGCGCGCCACCATGCCGGCATAGTAGATCTGGATGCCGTGGGCATCGACGGTGCCGGTTTCCGAATTGCCCGCCAGCAGCGCCTCGGAATGTGCGGGAATGCGGGCATTCAGCCCCTTCGAGACGATCGTGAAGGCGCAGTTCTCCGCATCCCCCGTGACGGTCACGGCAATCGAGCCGCCCCGCGGGATGGCCGCCGTGGCGATCATGACCAGATTGAGGAGCAGCTTCACCCGGTTCTTCGGGAAGAGGAGCCGCGGCGACGACCAGGAGAAGGAGATCTTGTCGTCGAGGAAGAGCCCACGGGCCACCTGCTCGGCGTCGCCGAGATCGATCGAGGCCCCCGCCGATCCGGCCGCCCCGAAGGCCAGCCGGGCGAATTGCAGCCGGGCGGAGGCCTGGCGGGCGCTCTTGTTGATGAGATCGAGCGCGAAGTCGCGCATGGAGGCGTCGCTGTCGTCCTCCAGAACCTCCAGCCCGTTGACGATCGCGCCCACCGGGGAAATCACGTCGTGGCAGACGCGCGAGCAGAGGAGAGCGGCGAGGTCGAGCGAATCGAGCGAGATCGTGGCCATGAGGGCTCCGGAAGCACCGTAATGTCAGCTATGTGTTCATGAAATCGAGATTTCGACCAGCATGCATACAGCCAAACAGCAAAGAGAACGTGAACCCGGATACCCGGCTACGAGTTCTTTGAAAAGCGGGCAAAAAGAGATCGACAGGTCTCAAGGGAGCAGGCACAAAGCCATGATGCGCTTCGATGGTCAAAATCCCGACGAGATCGCCCTCAAGCTCGCCCATATCGCCTGGGAGGCGGGCCGCATCCTGCGCGGCATGGAAAGCGCCATCGTCGACAAGCGCATCAAGGATGACGGGACTCCGACGACGGCGGCGGATCTCGCAGCCGAACGGCTGATCATCCAACGTCTCGACGAATCGTGGTCCGGCGTGCCGGTCGTGGCGGAGGAAACCTCCAGCTCCACGCAGACGGACGACTACTTCTTCCTCGTGGACCCTCTCGATGGGACCGGCGATTTCATTCACGGCACCGGTGAATACAGCGTCAACATCGCCTTGATCCACGGCGACAGGCCCCTGGCGGCCGTGGTGGCGGCTCCGGCCATGGGATCGGTGTGGATCGCCGGGGACACGGCCCTCAAGAGTCCCCTGCCGGACAGTCTGGAGGCGGGATTCGACTGGCGCGAGGCGAGGGTTCGTCCAGCCCCCGAGAAGGACCTCGTGGCCCTGGTCAGCCGCCGTCACGGCGACATGGCGACGGAAACGTGCCTGTCGGCCCTGTCGATCGGAACGCGGCGCATGACCTCGTCGGCCCTGAAATTCTGCCTCATCGCGTCTGGCGAGGCCGATGTCTACGTACGCTGCGGCCCCACCATGGAATGGGACACGGCGGCCGGGGATCACATTCTCACCTGCGCGGGCGGCAGCGTCGTCGGGCCGGGCGGCACTCCGCTGACCTACGGCCACGAAGGAAGGGGCTACCGCAACGGCCCCTTCGCGGCGATCGGCGATGGGGCTCTCGCGACGCGCCTCGATCTGCCGGTTTCGGCCTCGGTCGCCTGAATCCCACGACCGATCGGGGAATTTTTCGCGACGTTGCCGGTCAGAATGATGAATCCCGCGCGTCCCTTGGGCTTTCCGTACAGAGATTGTTAGGGTTGATGATCTTAAACTTCGGGCCTCGATAGCAGCCCTCCGGCCCGAGCGGCCGGACGGCCCCCTGTCTCATGCGAGGAGATAGCCCATGCGCTCCCGATCCACGTTCCTTGCGGCAGCGGCCTTTGCCGCCCTGATCGGCACCCTGCCCTTCCAGGCCTCGGCGCAATCCGTTCAACGCGCCTACGCGAGCAATCCCGGCAATCCCAACTCGTTCAATTCCAACGAACTGGTCGAGTCGGGACACCAGTTCTTCGGTTCGGCCTCCCGCGGTCTCGCCCTTGCTCTCCAGGAGGCGATCAGGCGGTGGGGCGAGCCCAACGGCTACATCCTGGGTCAGGAAGCCTCCGGGGCTTTCTTCGGCGGCCTGCGCTACGGCGAGGGCAAGCTTTTCACCCGCAACGCGGGAGACCGTCGCATTTTCTGGCAGGGACCGTCGCTGGGCTTCGATGTGGGCGGCGACGGAGCCCGCACCATGATGCTCGTCTACAACATGCCCTTCACCGAGGCCCTCTATAAGCGCTTCGTGGGCATCGACGGCTCGGCCTATTTCATCGGCGGCTTCGGCGTGACGGCCGTGGCCGCGGACGAGATGATCGTGGTTCCGATCCGGGCCGGCGTGGGCGCCCGTCTCGGCGTCAATGTCGGGTACCTGAAGTTCACCTCGGAACCGACCTGGAATCCGTTCTAGGACACAGGGCGGGCCGGCATCTGCCCGCCAGCCAGTGGAAACGGCCCGCGAATGCGCTACAACGGGCCGTCTGGGGCACGATGGCTCTGGAAAGCTGCGCAGGCACAAGTCAAGGTGCTTGAGCGTTACCGGTCAAGCATCTTGGAGTTGGCGTCCGCGTGATCGAAAGCATCATGATCTTTGCGCTGGGGTTCGTTGCAGCATCCCTCATCGCGCTTCTCATCATCCCGGCCGTGAATGCGCGAGCGGAGCGCCTGGCCCGACGCAGGGCCGAGGCTCTGTTTCCCATGTCGATCTCGGAGCTGACGGCGGAGAAGGACCACCTCCGGGCCGAATTCGCCGTGCTGCAGCGGCGCATCGAGCGCAAGGCCGAGGAGGCCCTCGCCTTCAAGCACGAGAGCATGGAAGAGCTCGGCCGTCGGGCCATCCGCATCGAGGCTCTCGAAGCCACCCTGGCCGAACGGGACAGGACGGTGTCGGAGCTTGAGACCAGGCTGGCCGAGACCCAGACACGCCTCGCCGCCGCCGAGGCCGATCAGACGCAGACGCAAACCTATCTCTCGAGCACGCGCGAGACGCTGGCCGCTCTCGAGAATGCCCACCGGGCCACCCTGGACGAGCTGTCGAACACCCGCATGGAACTGGATCTGGCGCAGCAGGAGCGCGCCAAGCTCAAGAACGAGCTCATCCACGCGGACGAGAAACTCTCCCGTCTCGAGACCGAGTTCACGGATGCGCAACGGCGTCTTACGGCCTCCCTGAGCGAGCTCGACACCAAACGCATCACCATTTCCGACCTCGAAACCCGCCTGATGACCCAGACCGCCCGCGGCAACGACTTCGAGAGAGCGCTGGGCGAGCGCCACAGCGAGCTCTCGGACGAGCGCCTGCGCTTGGCCGAGCTGGCCAAGAGTCTTGCCGCCGAGCAGGAACGCGGCCTGATCCTGGAGCAGAAGATCCGGGAGATCGAAAGCGAGCGGGACGAGGTTCAGGCCCGCTTTGCGGGGCTGGAGAGTTCGCAGGGCCAGAACGACGAACTCCGCCGCGAGATCTCCGAAGTGGCCGCTCAGATCATGAAAAGCGGCGGCCAGCCCGGGAACGGGAAGGACCGCGAGAACAACAGGTCCCGTGACGGTAAGCGCCGGGGGGGGGGGGGGCCAAAGGCACCCGCCCGCGCCCCCCCCAAGGCGGGCGCGCGCTGCCAACTCCCCCCGCCCGCGCCCCGGAACCGTCAAAGGCGATGCGACTACTTGGGTTGTACCTGCTGATTGCCCCCGGGACTTCCCGGCGGGCGAATGACCGGCGTGGTGCCCGGATCAGGGACAGGCGCCGGCACGGTGATGTCCGGTGTGGCATTCTCCGGCGGACGGATCACCCCGTCGGAACGCTCCAGCTTGTCGCTCAAGGTATTGGTCGAACCAGTCTCGGAGGGTCCGTTCGTGCCGGAGAGATTGCTGTCCGGCTCGACCTTTTCGGCCGGCATCTGGCTGGGAGCAGGCATGTTCGGAGCCTGCTGCCTCAGAACCTCGGGGTTTTGCGCCAGGGCAGCCGTGCCGAGGCCGGCTGCCAGGATCGTGGATAAGACCAACACACGCTTCATGGGTCGCTCCTTTGGAAAGGCAACGAGCGACCCAGGAGGGGGTTCCGGCCCAGCTACTCGGCGGCCAGGGCCGGTGAGCCGGCCATGGTCAGGTAGAGCTCCCGCAACCGTTTCGTGATCGGGCCCGGCTTGCCGTCGGCGACCGGCCGCCCGTCGATGGACACGATGGGAAGGACGAAGTTCGACGCGCTGGTGAGGAAAGCCTCGGCGGCGCCATAGGCCTCCTCGACCGTGAAGCGGCGCTCCTCGAGCTTGATCCCGGCTTCTCTCGAGAGTTCCAGCAGGGACTTGCGCGTGATGCCCGGCAGGATGGCGTTGGACAGCGGACGCACGACGATGCTGCCGCCCGTCGTGACGATGAAGGCGCTGGACGAGCCCCCCTCCGTCACGAAACCATCCTCCACCAGCCAGGCCTCCTGCGCACCGGCCTCTCGGGCCGCCTGCTTGGCGAGAACCTGAGCGAGCAGGTTGATCGACTTGATGTCGCGCCGCTGCCAGCGCAGGTCGGGCACGGTGACGACGGCGATCCCCGTCTGCGCCGCGGGCGCTGCGGCAATGGCCTTGGCCTGGGTGAACATCGCGACCGTCGGCTTGGTGTCCTCCGGGAAGAAGAAGTCACGCTCGGCGACGCCGCGGGTGACCTGGAAGTAGATGAAGCCCTCCGTCATGGCGTTTCGGCGAGCCAATTCCTCCTGGAGAGACGTCCACTCGGCCCTGGTATAGGGATTGGGGATGCGGATCTCGGCGAGAGAGCGCTCCAGGCGCTCCAGATGGGCCTCGTTGTCGATCAGCCGCCCGTCGAGCATGCCGATGCCTTCATAGACGCCATCCCCGAACATGAAGCCTCGATCCATGAAGGGCACCTTGGCCTCTTCGATCGGCAGGAAGGATCCATTGAGGAAGACGATGCGGGACATGAGACCTCCAAAGTCGTAACCCGACTCAACCAAGCTTAACCTATGGGCAGACGAACGGTCCGATCTATATGAACCGGGGCACCCGCAGCGACGCCGGCGATAGGTATCCCCATCATGAGATCGATGCCACTTCTCATTTTGAAAGCCCTTCCGTTCCTGTTCACCGTTTCATCCGCCGCGGCAGGACCCCTTCCGGCCCAGAGCTGGTTCAACCAGCAGGGTTATGTCGGCCCGTCGGGCGGCCGGATCATTGCCTGTCACGGCTATGGATGCGTGCGTCGGATGGCGATCTCGGTCGATGGAACCTGGATCGACAGGGCCAGGGCGGCTCTGAAATCCGGTCAGGCTTCGCCGGATGCGGAGCGGCGGGCTCTGGGCGAGGTGATCAGATCCTACACCGCCTATCTTGCCACGTCCCTGGGCGGGAAGCCCGACGTGCCGGGGTCTCCGCCGCAGATGTCCGGCGTCTATGGTCAGATGGACTGCCTGGACGAGACCACCAACACCACGAGCCTGCTCCTGGTTCTGCAAGAGCAGGGCCTTCTCACCCATCATATCGTGGAATATCCGGAATCGCGGGGCTTCTTCCTGGACGGACGCTATCCGCATTTCACGGCGGTCATCGCGGAGAAACGGTCCGGAACGGCCTGGGCGGTTGATCCCTGGGAGAAGGCCCCGGGTCAGCGGCCGGATATCCTGCCGCTCACGCAGTGGCGGCAGGATTCCTGACGAGGCTTACTTCAGATGCTGGGCGAGGTGCTTGTTCATCTCGAACATCGTCACCTTCGGCTTGCCGAAGATCGGCTGCAGCTTGTCGTCAGCCAGGATTTCGCGCTTGTTCTCAGGATTCTGAAGGTTGTTCTTCTTGATGTAATCCCAGATCTTGCTCACGACCTCGCCGCGCGGGAGCGGATCCGAGCCTACGATGGCGGCCAGTTCCTTGGACGGCTGCAGAGGCTTCTGAAGAGCATTGGGCTTGGAGCCGGCAGCCTTCTTAGCGGCAGGCTTGTCTGCAGCCTTCTTCGCACCGGCTTTTCCGTCTGTAGTCTTGGTCGGCATGTATTCCTCCGGGAATGGTATGGGAAAGCTCGTCGACGGCCGTCACTCGGGCCCGAAAAGCTGATTGACCAGCCTTCGGTCGGACGTAGCGGAAAGGCATACTGGAGTCCGGCCCCCTGACAGAAGGTCAATTCCGGCAGAGCTTATGTCCGCTCAACGTCATCAGCAAGCCAGAGTTCAGGAATTTAGGCGGTTTTCGGGAATGGGAGGATCTTGGCCGCATGTTCGGCTGGGGGCCGTGGACTTTTGGCAACATGGCTGAAGCGTCTCGTCCGCTCCGCCGCGGAAATCACATGGGACACGATGGCCTCGTTGGGGCACGGCTTGGCCAGGAACGCCGCTCCGGGCGGAAGGTCCCCCTCGGACGGCCATTGCCGACCCGACATGATGAGGATCTCGGTTCCCGGCCAGGAACAATGGACCCGATGAGCCAGTTCGAACCCGTTGCAGCCCATGGGCATATCCACGTCCGTCAGAAGGACGTTGACGGGAAGGCCGGCCTCGAGAAGCACCAGGGCCTCCGTGGCGTTGGCAGCCTCGACCACCTTGAAACCGGCTTCTTCGAGAAGGTCTGATATGAAGAGGCGGATGAGAGGCTCGTCTTCAACGAGCAGAACGGTGGAAGGCTCGGAGGGCATCGACTTCTTGACTCGTTGCACAATGCCCGACAACGCCGCCGAAACGGTTTGGTTCCAAGTCCGACCACGCTCGCATGACGTTACTCCGTAACAGACTCGGATCCCTGACGCTTCTCCATGTGATGAGCCAGGCCTTCCGACGCGATGTTCTTGAATTTCGCTTCGATCTCGAAATCGGACCAAGCCAAATGACGCATCACCAGGTCGTTGATGGCCTCGTTCCACATGAGATCCGAGTGGGCGCGCAGTTCCCTTGGCTTGATCCCTGCGGCGACGAGAGCCTGGAAATCCGGCAGCGCCCCGATGTCCTGATCGGGCAGCAGGTCTTCCCGGGACACGCTCACATGGCTTACGGGCCGCACGCCGCGCCAGGAGGCGATGATGCGGGCGATCCGGGGGTCGTCCGGCTCCATGTACTCGCCCTGACTCATGATCCAGTGATGATGCAGGTCAAGGACCAGCGGCACGTCGTCCGTGAGCGGCAGGAGATCGTCGAGGCCGAAGCTGACCTCATCGTTTTCGATCGTGATGAGATTTCGGGCCGTGTTCGACAAACGGGCGAGCCCGCTCCTGATGCCCTCGGCCCCCAGCGCTTTCGCACCGCCATGGATGTTGATGTGGGCGCCGTGCGGATGCCAGCCGTCACCGTAGCCCATGAGCGCCATGATCTCGGCATGGTACTCGAACTCCGCCAGACCGTTCGCCGCCGCCGCCGGATTGGCGGACGCGATGACGCAGAACTGGCCGGGATGCATGCTGAGCCGCACGTCGCTGTCCCGGGCGAACCGCCCCATCGCGGCGAGCTTCGCGTCGATCAGACGGCGCAGATCCGGGTCACGGTAAAAGTCCTTGCAGCCCGGATGCGTGTAGCCCGGAAGAAGATCGCTCGACAGGCGGTGCAGACGCTCGATCTTCGGTCGCGTCGCCACATGGGCGATCTGCAGCCGGAACGCCTCCAGGTTATGAGCCACGACCCCCCTGAGCTTGTCGTAGGCCGCCTTCGGATCGAGCCGTCCGAGATAGGCCATGGTCACCGTGCTCGTGTTCATCGCCCGCGCGGATTGGGCATCGCCATCCTCGGGAATGTACTTGCAGCAGAAGCCGAAACGGGAGTGTTGCATGACCAGGGATGACGTTATCGGATCGTCACAGGTTCCCGCCTGCGGCGTCGTCAGCAGGGCAGAGGATTGACGGTGAGATGCTCGACGGATCGGAGAAGCGCCCGCTCCTCGAACGGCTTTGCGACGAAGGCCGCCTGACGAAGAGGTTCGGGCAGGTCGGAGGGACTCGAGGCCGACACGAACACGAATGGGATTCGTCGCTCGATGAGCGCCTCGGCAACGCCGAAACTTTTTCCGCCGATGACGTCGATGTCGAGCAAGGCACAATCGAATTCGTCATCGAGATGTCGGTAGGCCTCGTCGATGGAGCCGAGCGAGTCGACGACTTCATGCCCTTCGGATTCGAGAATGGATTGCAGATCCGTCGCAATCCACGGATCGTCTTCCAGGATCAGAATACGCATGCCCCAACTCCGCCATCCGACCCGCAAGCGGACCGTCTCTCGCACCACACTCACCGGGGATAGGAAAGTTTATCCTTGTGCAGAGCCAACAAGTTGGGAAGCAGCTCGTTCCCTCATGTCTTTCGAAGAAACGTCTTTCAAAGGAATAAGGTTAAGAAAAGGGTTGCGCCGCGTCCGTCGATCGGGAGCCATTCACCGGGGAGATCTTGAATTCATCGGTCTCCATTCCTATTTTAGGGTCATCCTGGTGGCATCATCGCCTGCCAGAAACGGTCACGATGCCGAGACGATGACGCCGGATGTACGCGCATCGTTTCGCCGTGGCCGTTGCCATTTCTCCCTCCGCACCGGCTCATGGCCCTGCCTGTCGCCCACGGGCACAGGCCCATGAAAAACGCCGGCTTTCGCCGGCGCTTCCGATCGTGGTTGGCGGCTCATGCCTCAGTGTTGGTTGGCATCCCGCTGGCCGTTGAACTCGCTCTCATGCCGGCTGAAGCGCGCGTCGTCGCCGTTGAAAGTCTCTTCGACATATTCACGGCCGCGATTGGCAGCATCACGGGCGTAGCGAAGGCCTTGGTTGCGGACCTCGTCCGCCCACTCGCCGAACATCTCGTTCTCACGGCGGGTGCGCGGCAGGAGGGCGCCCAGGAGCAGACCTGCGGCGAGACCCACGAGGCCGACGACCATCGGGTTTTCCGAGACATAGCTCTGAACGCCTCCGCGGGCGCTGCCGAAAGCCCGTGCCGAGCGGCCGCCCATCTGGTTCACGCGGCGGCGCTGGCCCTCATAGGTGCTGGACGCCCATCCGGACGCGCGCTCGTAGGTGTCGCGGGCCCAGTCGGACGCACCCTCATAGGCATCTTCCGCCTTCTGGCGCACCTGATCGGCGGCCTGTTGAGCCTTGCCGGCCATGGAATCGCCCTGCCCCTGCGTATGCTGCTGGGACGACTGGCTCCACTGCTGGCCCGCGCCCTGACTTCCGCCCGCGGAAGCCGACGCTTGCGTGGATTTCTGCTCATGGGCGTGAGGCATCGGCGCCTCGCCGATATTGCCCACCGACGTTCCCGCAGAGACATTGCCCGTCGTCCCGGACTGAGCTCCGCTCGGCTTGTCCGTCGGCTTGCCGGTGTCATTCTTCGTATTGGCCATAGGAAACTCCTGTTCTATCCATCAAAGGCGGGAATTGACGCCGGGGCGCTCGAACATCGGGTCGGACGAATGCAAGGGCGCGGCCTCGGCCCCATAGAGGCGAGGATCATCCATCTCCATCAGGAGATGCTCCTCGGTGATCAGATCCTCATCCGCCGCGATCAAGCGTGTTCGCCGCGGCGCTGCGGACCGTCCGAGCCTGTAGGCGAGAAGCCCGATGCCCATGGCGATCAGCATGACCGGCACCGGGTTACGTCTGACCGTGTCCAGCACCTGCTCGTAGAGCGGCCCGTACTGGCCGTTCCGGGCCGTACCGAGCATGTCGTCGACGACACCGGAGACGGACATCTTGTCCTGGAGACGATCGATGGTCTGGTCGAGCTGAGCGCGGCTGCGCTCGATATCCCGCTCCATCTCCTGCAGGCTCTGTGTCGTCATCATGCACCTCTTTCGGACAGGACTTCCGCATCGCGCTTGAGCGAACGCATCGTCCGCTGCGGCATGAGCGTGGACGAGGTCATGGCGCTGCGTCCCCAGAGCCCGAGACCGATGGCGATCAAGGCCAGCACGCCGCCAACGATCAGCGCGGCAAGCGCCTCCGAATTGACCACGGTGGCAAGCCATTCGACCAGCGACTCGGTGAGCAGCATGAGGGCCGCAATGGCGAAGACTGCCGCGACCACCACCATGGCGAGGCCTAAGAACAGGGTGCGGATATTCTGGGAAACCTCGGTCTTGAAGAGGGTGAATTCCTTCTGGGCAAGATCGGTCGATTCCCGGAGCGCCTCACCGACGAGGCCTTGGATGGTTTGGTTGCCGTTGCTGTGCATGGCAGCCTCCGTCAGGCGCCGGCTCTGGAACGCGCATGCTGGGCTTGGCGCGCACGAACCTGCCCGCCCTGTCCCTGGCCGGCATTCATTCCGTCGTAGCGAAGATCCTCGGCCGTGCTCTTGATGAAGCGCGCCGCGAGAAAGCCCACGGCCACGGATACGGCTGCCACGGTCGCCGGACGGCGACGGACCACATCCTCGAACTCGTTGAAGAAGTCCGCGAAGGTGCGTTCCCGGATGGACTCGGCAAGCTGCTCCAATCCTTCGGCTGCCGTATCGACCACGGCACGAATGTTGGGCCGCTCATCGAAAGAATGGGTGGATTCCCGCAACGAAGTGGCGAAATCCGCAACGGACTGCGCGACATCGTCCTTGCGGCGGTCGACATAATCCGTCGCTTGCTCCCTGGCGGAATCGATGAAGTAGCGGCTGCGCTCCACGGCAACGCCTGCAATGTCGCCGACATCACCCTTCAGCGCATCCCAATCCTCGTTGCCGGTGTCCTGCTGCCTGTCGGTGTTTTGCTGTCCCACGCCCATGGCCAACCTCTCTCAATCGTGAGTGAGTAACCATTAGAAGCGCGGCAGGTTCCGGACGTCTCCGGAACTCAATGCTTTGGAGGGATCTTCGTGGTTTGCCCGGGTTGCAGGCGGGACGCTCAGCTCGACGCGACCAGCCAATCGACGAGGTCCGCCACCTTCCGGCGGGCCTCGTCGTCCTTCAGCCTCACGAAGCCGCGCACGAGGCGGTTGCTTTCCGAACTGGTCAGGAACTCGGCAATGAGGCTGTCGTCCGCGAACCCGCCCGCCCGGAAGCCCGGAATGCCGCCGAAGAAGAACTCGATGTTCACGTCCAGGATGCCCGCAATGTGGAGCAGGCGGCTCGCGCCGATTCGATTGACCCCCTTCTCGTATTTTTGGACCTGCTGGAACGTAAGCCCAAGGGCGTCCGCGAGCCTTTCCTGGCTCATTCCGAGCATGATCCGCCTGGCCCTGACCCGGCTTCCGATATGCCGGTCGATCTGATTGGGAGACTTCTTCTGCAAATAACGCTCCTGCTACTCTCGTGAATGCTTCCCGTGAATGCTTCCTATGTCCACTTTATCAACCATTGGTAGCAATGTCACATATTTGCCCCTCGGGTTGAAACAGGATACAATATATCAATGGCGCATGGAACGTCGTGCGGAGGCAGCCTTGGCCGGACAGAGCTTCGATTACGCCACTGAAGCGTTTGATATGATTGACCTATTGGACTCGTTGGCCAGCCCGGAAGAGGTTGTGGACGCCGTGGCGAGGTCATTTACGCTCTTCGGCTTCGAGACCTTCATCATCACCGGGCTGCCCCATCCCCGAGAAAGCTTCGAACAGGTTGTTCTTCTCAGAAAGTGGCCCATCGGCTGGTTCGAGATCTACGCTAAGCACGATTACGTCCGGTCCGACCCGATCATTCGCCTCTGCAAGACCACCACTCGCCCCTTCGAATGGTCGGAGGCCCCTTATGATCGGGCCGAGGAGCCAAAGGCTGCCGAAGTCATGGACAGGGCCGTCGATTTCGGAATGAGGGAAGGTTTTTGCCTGCCGATCCACGGCATCAACGGCTATGAGGCCTGCTTCTCCATGAGCGGGACCCATCTGGACCTTTCCCCTCGGACGAAACCGGCCGTCCATCTGATGGCCATGTACGCGTTCGAGCGTGCGCGGCAGTTGCTCGCTCCGAACCCGCAATCGGGCGCCAAGATCCTGACACCGCGGGAATGTGAAATCCTTGTCTGGGCAGCGAACGGGAAATCAGCAGCCGATACGGGTGACATTCTGGGGATTACGGAACGTACGGTGACGGCCCATATCGCCAGCGCCTGTCAGAAGCTTGAGGCTGTTAACAAGACACAGGCGGTCGCCCGGGCGCTGCAATACAAGTTGATCGGCCTTTAATCCCTCCCCTGTAGATTCCTACAATATCTTTTGTCGTCCGAGTGCACCAGAACCCTTCCATAACAATGAAGGGGACAGCATAGATGACGCAAGTTCACGTGATTACCAACGACAATCGCTCATCCTACGAAGACGAGATCGGAGAATACTTTCGACTGAGGCACGACGTCTTCGTCAAAGAACGCGGCTGGAGGGATTTGAACTGCGCCGACGGGCAGGAGATCGATATCTACGACAATGAAAGCGCGATTTACCTTCTTGCCATCGATCGGGGCCGCGTCGTCGGAGGGCAACGCCTCTATCCCACGCATGCGCCCCATATGCTGAGCGAGGTCTTCGGTCATATGGCGCAGCGAGGCATTCCCCGGGCGCAGCATATCCTGGAATGGACACGATACTTCGTCGTCAAGGAACGAAGGATCGGACGGACGGATTGCCGCCTTCTTGCTGCCCTGCAGCAATTCTGCCTCGAGGAAGGCATCACGGGCGTTACGGCAGTGGTCGAGATGTGGTGGCTTCCCCGCTGGCATCAGGTCGGTTTCAAGGTCCGTCCGCTTGGGCTGCCAACCCTGATCGAAGATCAGCCCTGCATCGCAGCAGAGATCGAGATCTCAGAGGCGAGCCTTGATCAGGTTCGAAAGCTCGCAGGTCTGCATGCCCCTGCCCTGGTTCGCAACGGCCGGATGCGCCCTCTCATCGATCGGGTGCCGCATGTCGCCGCCTGATGAGAACCTTCCCCTCTCGTCCTTCATCCAGGAGGAGATGATCGACCGCGCGTCTCAGAACCTGGCGCATCTCCTTGGTCAATTTCCTCCCATCGTCCGTTTGAGGCTCCTCGCCTTCATGCATCTGGTGGAATATCCCGACACGATGAGAGCCTCGCTCGAGATCGCCCCTTCGGGAACCATGCGCCTGATCTTGGATACGAAGGTCACGCCGGGCCTCGCTCATCGCCATTGAGGCCCGTCCTCCGAGACAACCGCGAAGAGGCCCCGTGCTCTCCACGAGCACGGGGCCTTGCAGTCGACGCGATGTCCTCAGGCTGCCTTCGTGTTCACGCGGGCTTCCGCGAGATCGGTCAACAGCTTGTCGGTCTTCTTCTCTTCCTGAAGGTTCTGATCGAGGAGCTTTGCGGCATCGTCCATGCCGAGCTCCTGCGCCCAGGTCCTCAGGGAGCCGTAGCGGGTGATCTCGTAATGCTCGACGGCCTGCGCGGCCGCCAGGATGCCGGCGTCCAGAGCCTCGCTGTCCGCGAAGTCTTCCATGACCTCCTTGCCTTCCTCGATGATCCCGTTGATGGCCTCGCATTGCACGCCGCGGGCCGGCTTGCCGATCATTTCGAACACCTTCTCCAGGCGCTCGATCTGGCCTTCGGTCTCGTCGCGGTGGGTCTCGAAAGCCTGCCGCAACTCCTCCGACTCGGCATTCTTGGCCATTCTCGGCAGAGCCTTCAGGATCTGCTTCTCGGCATAGTAGACGTCCTTCAGCGTATGAAGGAACAGGTCGTTCAGGGTCTTTTCCTTGGCTGCCATCGTAACAACTCCTCGGTTGAGCGTGGACTCAACGAAGGTCAAGCTTTGGGGTTCCTCGACGTTTTTCCGGCGGCTCCTCGTCGGACGATATCGTCGCACGAGCCGCTTCGGGACGCTGTCCGTATCCTGGATTGTCGACCGATGAATCCGCTCGGTCATCGGGGGAACAACACCGCTCCACGTCGCGTTCGGCCAAGGTCCAACAAGGAGAACCGACGTGACGAACATGATCCCGGCGAGCACCGGATCGCTGATGAGCGGAGAGCCCAATCTCAGCACGGCCGAGCGCGGCGCCTACATGCTGGCCGGTCTCGGCCTTGCGGCGGCGGCAGCCAAGCCGCGCCCCAACCCGCTCCTGAACATTCTCGCCCTCCTGGGCGGCTCCTATCTGGCCTGGCGCGGCTATGTGGGCAACTGCCCCGTCAAGGCGGCCCTCACGGGCGGAAGCGGCCGCATCGCTCACGACGGCTGATGCAAGAAGGGCCACAGCGCTGCTGTGGCCCTTGGCGTTGAGATCCCATTCCCGGACGGGATCAGTACGACGACGTGGAACGACGTCCGGCGATCAGGCCATAGATGAAGAGGACGACGATCGCTCCGACGATCGCGCCGATGAACCCTGCCCCCTCGTCGGCCCGGTACCAGCCCAGAGCCTGACCGAGATAGGTCGCCACGACCGCACCCACGATGCCCAGGATGGTCGTCATGATGAAGCCCGACGGCTCGTTGCGGCCGGGCATGATCCACTTTGCGATCACGCCAGCCACGAAGCCGATGATGATGGTCCAGATAATGCTCATGTTGCGGTCCTTGGTCTGCGTTGCCTCCACAAGGAACGCACAGCTTCGGCTAAGGTTGCGGCAGACAGATTTCCCAGGCGCTCTTTTTCATGATCTCGCCTCACTTGCGGCAGACGCTTGCGCTCCCTTCGCATGGAGAGGCCTGCCATGAGCCCTGCCGGAGAAAACTGGAACTACGAATCCGTCCAAGCGCTTCTGTCCCTTGCCCGCGAGGGCATCCCGGTATCGGTGATCAGCCTGAAGCTGAAGCGGCCGGTCACCGAAATCCGCGCCAAGCTCAATGACCTCGGGGTCACGCCTGCGGCCGAAGTGTAGAATCCCGGAACGATCACTTGCCGATGGGAGGCTGCGGCATGCGAGGCCGTAGCCTCGAACCTTCGACTTTCATGCATCGATGTCGGAAGGAAATGGCGCGCCCGAAAGGATTCGAACCTCTGACCCCCAGATTCGTAGTCTGGTGCTCTATCCAGCTGAGCTACGGGCGCTTGGTCGGCAGGTCGTTGCGGGAAGCAACGTTGGCCGAGGCCGGTGACATAGAGGGATCCGATCCGGTTGGCAAGCCTCTTCGTGCAGAAGATGTGCGGAAAGCTTCAGTTTGCCCCTGCGGACGATAGGCGGTCCGGGATCGTGATCTTGAAGCAGGTTTTGCCATGGCTCTCGTCGAGGGTGATCGTCCCGCCGTGAAGCTGAACGAGTTCCGCCGCGATCGGCAGGCCCAGGCCCGTGCCTCCCTTCTGGGTGGAGCCCTGGAAGGGCGTGAACAGGTTGGCCTTCGCCCTCTCGGGGATGCCGGGACCGTTGTCCTTGATCAGGATGCACACCGTGCCGCCCTCCCGGGAGGCGGTTACGTCGACCCGGGGCTGTCCCTCGGGCGAGCCGGTCTGGCTCAAGGCCTGGACCGCATTGCGGACCACGTTCACCAGGACCCGGGAGAGCTGGTCCGGATCGGCATCCACCAGGAGATCCTCGGGAACCCGCGATTCGAAGATGATCCCCACCTCGGGAGCCAGGTCGGTCAGGTTCGACAGCTCATCGATCAGGGGCGCCAGGGGAATCATCCGCCGCTGCGGCAGCGGCTCGGTTGCCCGGCCATAGGCCAGGGTGGTCTCGCAGAAGGCGATGGCCCGGTCGAGGGTGCTGACGAGCCGGGGGGCGATGCGCTGGACGCTCTCGTCGCTCACCCGGTCGAGGCGATCCGTCAGGAGCTGGGCCGTCGTGAGCATGTTGCGCAGCTCATGGTTGATCTTGCTCACGGCCAGCCCCAGCTGCGCCAGGCGCCGCTTCTGGCGCAGCTCGTCGGCCAGGGTCGTCTCCATTCGGGCCAGGGCCTGCTCGGCCAGGCCGATCTCGTCGACCCGATCGGTCGGCTGGATGACCCGTGAGGCATCCTCCGGGTTGCTGGAGAAATCCGCGATATTGCCGGTGAGCCGCCGGACGGGCCGCACGATCACCCATTGCAGGGTCAGATAGACGAGACTCGCCGTGATGATGGAGATGAACAGGGACAGGAACAGGATGTTGCGCGAGAACTCGATCATGGCGCGGCGCAGGGGCGCCTGATCGAGGATCATCTCGACGAACTCCACGCCCATGCCGGCCCCGATGACCCGAATCGGCTTGTCGGCCGGATTGAACAGGGCATCGAAGGCATCCTGAACCAGCGTCATCCACTTGGCGTCGCGCAGATCCACGGTCTTGCTGACCTCCGGCGGCACGTCACCGGTGGCCAGCAGGCTCCTGCGCCCTCCCCCCTTCAGGGCGATCGCCTTGGCCCCGACCCCGTGGAGGAGGCGCAATTCCAACTCCTCGGACAGGCTCTCCTCGGGCGCGGCGTCGAGCACCATGGCGGCGATCTGGGCCGCCGCCAGGCGGTCGTTGAGCCAGGTCAGCCGGAAATTGGCCACCGAGGGCACATAGATGAGCACCTCGGCGATCATCACGAAGAGGACCGTCAGCAGGAGCAGGCGCGCGGAGAGCCCGAACTGGCTCAAGAAGCGTCCTGCCAAGGTGGTCTGCTCGCGGCTCATTCCGGTTTCATTCCAGGCAGCGAACCATGAACCCGGCCGCTGTGATCAGGGATTTTGATCTGACGGCTCAAGAAACTCCACCGCCCGATCCAACATCAGCTGGGATAAAGGGAGTTGGGCTTGAATCAAGCCCGCCCCTCCCTTGTCCTCTTCGTTCATGTCTCCTCCCTGGGAGCCCCGCCGCGCCAGTGCCTCACGGCGACCGGGACCAGCGCCAGAATCCCCAGGATGGCCAGAGCGATCATCAACCGGGGGGTCAACAGGCTCCCGGCGCTGAAATCGACCGCGCATTCACTCCGACCTGCCGCCACGCACTCGGCCCGGATCGTCTCATGCCTGGACATCACCTCGTCGAGCCCCGACCCGGCAACGGCGAAGGCGAAGGAGACCGGCAGCATGCCCAGCTGGGTGGCCAGCACGAACGACCTCACCCGCATGCCGAAGAGGGCAGCCGCGAGATTGGTCAGCCAGAACGGCACGACGGGGATCAGGCGCAAGGACAGCAAATAGAGGAAGGCCTGCCTGCGGAAGCCCGCCGCGAGGCTCTGGATCCGGGTGCCCGCCCGTTGCAGGAGCGGGCGCCCCAGGGCGGTGCGGGCGATCAGGAAGAGATTGGTCGCCCCCAGGGTGGCCGCCACGGAGGCGGCCGCTCCGCCGAGCGCCCAGCCGAAGAGATAGCCGCCGATGGTGGTCAGAAAGGCCGAAACCGGCAGCGACAGGGTCACGGCCACCACGTATACGAGGCCGAAAAGCCCCAGCATGGCCCATCGGTGGGCGGCCACGAGGCCCTGAAGCCAAGATTGGTAGCGGATGAAGGCCTCGAAGCTCAGGGAGCGGTGCAGGCCTGTGGCGAAGACGCCGCCGATGGCCAGGACGAGCAGCACGAGAGGCAAAATGCGCCGGAGACGGCTCGGCTCCTTCGGGCTATCGAGTTTTGGCTGCGTGTCGGCCACGGACCCTCCTGAATTCCGGGCCTTATGTAGGGCTTCGCCGGATCGAGCCCACCGGTCCGCCGGTGCGGCCGTGACACCGGGCCGATTGCCGCATAAGGGCCAGAGCGGCGTTGACTTTGCCCCACCGTTCCGTCATAAGCCCGCAAGCTGACAGCGCTCTTCTGGGGCGCTGATCGTTTTTTCGAGACAGTTTCGGGGGCAACCCCATCATACCAGACGGGCGCGAGCCATCGAGCACCGCTGCCCCATTCGACCGGAGATGTGCCGTGAAGAGGACGTATCAACCGAGCAAGCTGGTTCGCAAGCGCCGCCACGGCTTCCGTGCGCGCATGGCGACCAAGGGTGGCCGCAAGGTCATTGCCGCTCGCCGCGCCCATGGCCGCAAGCGCCTGTCGGCGTAAGCAGCCTGGGATCGCCCGATGCGCGAGCCTCGCGCAGAGCTAAGCCTCGGGCGTCTGACGAAAAGACCTGACTTCGTCGCGGCGGCCTCTGGCCGCCGCTTTCATACCGAGCGGATGTCGGTCCAGGCTCGATTGCGCGAAGGCTCCGGCCTCGGCCTGCGGTTCGGCCTCACGGTCACGAAGCGGGTCGGCCACGCCACCGAGCGCAACCGGATCAAGCGCCGGCTCCGGGCTGCCATTCCCACGGCGGGCCAGGATTACGCGAATATCGATGCGGACGTCGTCGTCATCGGGCGACGGGATATCCTGACCGCCGATTTCGACCTGCTCATCGACGATCTCCGACGCGCGCTGCGGGCCGTCACCAGGCCGAAAAGCGCCCCGCCGGCAGAGCGTCGCCACCCTTCCTCACCTCCCCCCAACGGCGAGCGTCGCGGACATTCCCATGCGTGAAGACAATAGAAACCTCATCGTCGCCATCGCGCTGTCGCTGGCGATCTTGCTGGGCTGGCAGTACTTCTTTGCGGCTCCCCAGGCCGAAAGACAGCGGCAGGCCGCCCAGCAGGCGCAATCCACGCAGGCCAACCCCACGGCGCCGAATCCGCCCCCGAGCCCGAGCCAGGCCGGCGGGGCTTCGCCGACCGTGCCGGGGACCGTTCCGAGCACGCCGGCAGCCCCGACCGTTCAGACCCGAGAGGCCGCCCTGGCCAGTTCGCCGCGCGTGGCCATCGACACGCCCGCGATCGCCGGCTCCATCAACCTGCGCGGCGGCCGCATCGACGACGTGGCGTTGAAGAACTACCGCGAGACGGTCGATCCCAAGAGCCCGATCATCGTCCTCCTGTCGCCCACCGGCACCCAGAACCCGTATTACGCCGAGTTCGGCTGGGTCGGCGCCCAGGCCGGCAGCCTGCCGAACCAGAACACGGTCTGGACGGCCGACAAGACCTCCCTGACCCCGGGCAGCCCGGTCACCCTGACCTGGCAGAACGAGCAGGGCCTGGTCTTCCGCCGCACGATCTCGGTGGACGACAAGTACATGTTCACGGTCAAGGACGCGGTCGAGAACCGCGGCTCGGCCCCCGTGACCCTGCAATCCTACAGCCTCGTCACCCGCCACGGCAGGCCCGTCACTCTCGGCTATTACGTGCTGCACGAGGGCATGATCGGCGTTCTCGGCGACGAGGGCCTGCAGGAGATCACCTACGCGAACCTGGACAAGAAGGAGCCGATCTCGGGCGGCAGCACGGTCGGCCAGATCTGGAACTCCGTCACCGGCGGCTTCCTCGGCATCACGGACAAGTACTGGGCCGCCGCCGTCATTCCCGATCAGAGCCAGCCGTTCCAGGGATCGTTCACCTCGCAGCAGGGCCAGACGGCTGACCGCACCTATCAGGCCACGGTGGCCGGCACGGCGCAGACGCTCCAGCCCGGCGCCAGCACGGAGGTGACCCAGCGCCTGTTCGCGGGCGCCAAGGAGGTCGCGACCGTCGACGCCTACCACAACACCCTGAACATCAAGAACTTCGATCTCCTGATCGATTGGGGCTGGTTCTACTTCATCACCAAGCCGCTGTTTAAGGTTCTCGACTTCTTCTTCCGCCTGTTCGGAAACTTCGGCATCGCGATCCTGCTCGTGACGGTGATCCTGAAGGCCCTGTTCTTCCCGCTCGCCAACAAGTCCTACGCCTCCATGGCGAAGATGAAGGCGGTGCAGCCGGAGATGGCCTCGATCCGCGAACGCTATGCCGACGACAAGATGAAGCAGCAGCAGGCGCTGATGGAGCTCTACCGCAAGGAGAAGATCAACCCGGTGGCCGGCTGCTGGCCGGTGCTGATCCAGATCCCGGTGTTCTTCGCGCTCTACAAGGTGCTCTTCGTCACCATCGAGATGCGCCATGCGCCGTTCTTCGGCTGGATCCGCGACCTCGCGGCTCCCGATCCGACCACGATCTTCAACCTGTTCGGCCTCCTGCCCTACAACCCGGGCGCCGTGCCGGTGATCGGCCACTTCCTGATGCTCGGCGTGTGGCCGATCATCATGGGCATCACCATGTGGCTGCAGATGAAGATGAACCCGGAGCCGCCGGACCCGGTGCAGAAGCAGGTCTTCTCCTGGATGCCGGTGATCTTCACCTTCATGCTCGGCTCGTTCCCGGCCGGCCTCGTGATCTACTGGGCCTGGAACAACCTGCTCTCGGTCACCCAGCAGGGCTTCATCATGCGCCGCAACGGCGTGAAGATCGAGCTGTGGGACAACCTGCGCAAGACGTTCAGCCGCAAGGCCAGCCCGGCCAAGGGCTGACCGACCAAGAGCGGACCGGCCGCGGGCCGATCAGGATCATCCCCGGGCATCGTCCCGGGGATTTTCGTTTGGGGCGCTGCGATCCGGCTCCCGGACAGGAATTCGACCGGATGCCTTGAAGAATGCCGTCCGAGCGCCGATAAGGACCCCATGACCGAGACAAGCCCCCCGAACCCGGACGTCGACCCCTTCCTCGAGATCGGCCGCAAGCTCTTTGCCGGCGAGGCGGACTTCATCTGGGCGGCCAATTCCCTGAAGAACCTGCCGCCCATGAGCAAGGTGGAGATCGCCTTCGCCGGGCGCTCCAATGTGGGCAAGTCGAGCCTCGTCAACGCCCTGACCGGGCGCAACACGCTGGCCCGCACGTCGCATACGCCGGGCCGCACCCAGCAGCTCAACTTCTTCAACATCAACGACCGCTTCCATCTGGTCGACATGCCCGGCTACGGCTATGCCGCCGTCGACAAGGAGAAGGTCGCGGCCTGGACGCAGCTGATCCACGATTATCTGCGCGGCCGGGCGAGCCTTGCCCGCGTCTACGTGCTGATCGATGCCCGCCACGGCATCAAGCCGGTGGACGAGACGGTGCTGCAGACCCTCGGCACGGCCGCGGTTTCCTACCAGATCGTCCTGACCAAGGCCGACGAGCTGAAGAAGGACGAGCTCGACAAGCGCATGGCCGAGACCCTGCAGAAGATCGAGAAGCGCGCCGCCGCCTATCCGGAGATCCTGCCGACCTCGAGCCGCACGGGCCTCGGCATTCCGGAGCTGCGCGCCAAGGTGGCCCAGCTCCTGAGCGAACGGGGCGCGGGATGACCCTCGCCGCCCGGATCCTCCTCGTCCTGGCCTCCCTGTCGGGCCTTCTGGGCGTCGGCCTGTCGGCGGCGGCCGCGCACATCACGGGCGGCCATCTCGCCACGGCGGCCCAGTTCCTGCTGTTCCACGCCCCCGCCCTGCTCGCCCTCGTGGCCCTGATCGCCGCCGGGGCCGTGAACCCCCTGTTGGCCCAGATCGCCGGCTACGCGCTGATTCTCGGCCTCGTCCTGTTCTGCGGCGACCTCTCCCGCCGGGCCTTCTCGGGCGCGGCGCTCTTTCCCAGGGCGGCGCCCGCGGGGGGCATTCTTCTCATGCTGGGCTGGCTCATGGTGGGCTTGTCCAGTCTGCTGAACCGCTGAGGGACGAAACAACCTCGTTTCCCGGCTCGACTACCGTTGCATTTATCGGCACGGCAAGTGCGCTGAACTCATCCTGCGATGGAAGAGAGGGTTGAAGATTTTTCGTGATGATATATCGGTATGATATCTAGCGATGGAGCCTCTCCGGATGTCTTACGTCTTTTACACGGAATACAAGCTGAAGCCCGACGAGATTGATTTTTCCGTCCCGGAATACCCGAACATCGTCGAGTACGGGACCATGCAGGAGTTGGCAGACGCAATCATAAGCGGGGCGGCGACTCCCTATTCAATCCATGCTCTCGGCAACAACCCGAATAATCGCATCGTCGGCAGCACGTTAGGCAACGTTTTGGACGGCGGCGCCGGCCAAGACACGCTCGAGGGGGCCGAAGGAAACGACGGCCTGATCGGCGGATTGGGGGCAGACCGCCTTATCGGCGGGAACGGGGACGATTCCTACAACGTGGATGATGCCGGTGATCTCGTCATCGAAGCAGGCAACGGCGGCAACGACTTCGTCCGCTCATCGATCAGCTATGTTCTGCCGGCCAACGTGGAAAATCTCGGTCTCGGCTCCGGCCGTCTTGTCTCTGAAAGCTACGAGAATATCAATGGCACGGGCAACGCCCTCGACAATGCGTTGACCGGAAATGCCGGCAACAATCACCTGATGGGCCTCGATGGCAACGACTGGCTTTATGACCTGGCTGGAACGGATACGCTTGAGGGCGGCTCTGGCGACGACAGCTACTATATCTCCAGCCCTACCAGCATGGTTGTCGAAGCGGCTGATGGCGGGCGTGACACTGCCTTCCTTATGTTCCCTGTCTCCGATCTCGGCGCCGTTGACTTCACCAAGCTCAAGAACGTTGAAATTATCCACTTCAGCAACTTTTCAGGGAAATACGCGATCCTGGAAGACGGCGAGTTCTACATTCTGGACGATACGCTGAGCCCCGCGACGCCCACGAACCTGGATGAGTTCCAGGTGAAGGACGATACGATCGGCCTTTCCAAGAAGATCTTCTCGAAAATCGCCAAGAAGGGCGACCTGAAGAACGGCGCCTTCTGGACCGGTTCGAAGGCGCACGACAAGGATGATCGGATCATTTACGACAGGAAGGCCGGGGATCTGTACTACGACGCGGACGGCTCCGGTTCCCGGAAAGCGGTCAAATTCGCCGATGTGGACAAGAACCTGAAGATGAGCGCCAAGGACTTCTTCGTCATCTGACGGAGGCAGTGGCGCCTGGGGCGGCTCTCTCCCGAGAGATCCGCTCCGCGCCGAACAGATATGATCAGACCGGTTTCCATCGCATCCGACCTGGGCTAGAAGGCAGGCCGTTCGATCCTGATCCCCCGCCGGAGCCGTTCATGTCCGATCCGTCCACGCCCCTCCCCGACGTCCACGTGCAGGCCGAAGTGCTCGTGCAGGCCCTGCCGCACATGCAGCGCTACGACCAGCAGGTGGTCGTGATCAAGTATGGCGGCCACGCCATGGGCGACCGGGCGGCCGCCGAGGACTTCGCCGAGGACGTGGTCCTGCTCGAGCAGTCGGGCATCAAGCCCATCGTGGTCCATGGCGGCGGGCCGCAGATCGGCCGAATGCTCGAGAAGCTCGGCATCAAGTCCGAGTTCAAGGGCGGCCTCCGCGTCACGGATGCGGCCACGGTCGAGGTGGTCGAAATGGTTCTTGCCGGCTCGATCAACAAGCAGATCGTCGGCTGGATCGGGGCCGAGGGCGGCAAGGCGGTCGGGCTGTCGGGCAAGGACGGCAACATGGTCACGGCCCGCAAGGTGACCCGCACGGCGGTCGACCCGGATTCCAACATCGAGAAGGTGGTGGATCTCGGATTCGTCGGCGAGCCGGAACACGTGAACCGGGCGGTGCTGGACCAGGTGCTCCAGGCCGAGCTCATCCCGGTTCTGGCCCCGGTGGCGACCGGACACGACGGCCAGACCTACAACGTGAATGCCGACACCTTCGCCGGAGCCATCGCCGGGGCCCTGACGGCCAAGCGCCTCCTGCTCCTGACGGATGTCCCGGGCGTTCTGGACAAGAACAAGAACCTGATCCCGGAGATGACCATCGAGGATTGCCGCCGCCTGATCGCCGACGGCACGATCACGGACGGCATGATCCCGAAGATCGAGACCTGCATCTACGCCCTGGAAAAGGGCGTCGAGGCGGTCGTCATTCTCGACGGCAAGGTGCCCCACGCGGTGCTCCTGGAACTGTTCACCGACCACGGTGCCGGCACCCTGATCCGGAGGGGGTAAAGCGTCGCCCTTCACGGATCGGCGGAAAACGCCTATATTCCATCAGTGGGGCCGCACGGCCCCATTGTCGTCTTTGGGATCCATGAACGCGAAACCGTCCGCCGAAAACCACCTGTCATCCGCCGGCTCCCGGCCCTTCTCGCATGTGGAGACCTGGGTCTTCGACCTGGACAATACGCTCTATCCGCACACCTCGCGGGTCTGGCCGCAGATCGACCAGCGCATCACCCTCTACATCACCGAGCTGTTCGGGCTCGACGGCCTGTCCGCCCAGGCGCTGCAGAAGTACTTCTATCACAAGTACGGCACGACCCTGCGGGCGCTGATCGACGAGTACGACATCGATCCGCACGATTTTCTCGATTTCGCCCACGACATCGACCATACGGATATCGAGCTGAACCACAGCCTGGGCGAGGCCATCGAGAGGCTGCCGGGCCGCAAGCTCATCCTGACCAACGGCTCGCGCAAGCACGCGGAGAACGTGGCCAGGAAGATCGGCATCCTGGACCATTTCGAGGACGTTTTCGACATCGCGGCCTCGAACTTCGTGCCGAAGCCGGACCGGCGCGCCTACGAGATTTTCCTCGAGAAGCATGGGGTCGAGCCCTCGCGCTCCGCCATGTTCGAGGACATCGCCAAGAACCTGACCGTCCCGCACGAGCTCGGCATGACAACCACGCTCATCGTTCCCAAGACCTTCGATCCGTTCCGGGAACGTTTCGAGCAGGAGGCCGTCCAGACGCCGGACATCGACTACATCACCAACGATCTGGCGGACTTCCTGCGCGCCTACGCGTTGCCGGCGCCATAGAGCCGGGCGCGATCGGCGGTCCCATCCGACGCCCGGTTCTGGCGATGATGCTGCGATGGTCATCCTCCACGTCATCACCGGGCTCGTCCCGGTGATCTCGCTTCTGGAGAGCGTGGCGCTTTTCCGCATCGGGATGGCCGGCACAAGACCGGCCATGACGCGCGGAGGGTGGCGGGACGGGAGAGCATCACGCTGCGGGCGGATGGCTGATCTGTGCCGATGGCAAAGAGCACCGGCTGCGGGCCTGAGGCGGGATCGCGGGTGGCGCGAGTGGCGGGCCGGCTCGATGGTTGTGGGGTGGGATGGAAGAGCCGGACGGCGCCTCGCGCACGCGCCTCACCCTCCACGTCATGGCCGGGCCTGTCCCGGCCATCCCGATCCGAAGAGCGCGGCGTTCCACGTCATCGGGATCACCCGCACAAGGCCGGCGATGACGTGGGAGGTGGCCATGGCGGGTGGAAGGTGCCATGACCTGCGGACATGGCCCAACGGGAGGTGGGAGCGGCCGCTTTCATGGGACCGCAAAACGAAAATGGCCCCCGTTCGGAGGCCATTCCCGTTCAACGACCGAGGGGCTTACGCAGCCTTCGTGTTGATCTTGCTCTCGGCGATCCGGTTGAGCTTCTGGTCCGTGGACTTTTCCTGATCCAGGATCTGGTGCAGGACGCCGGCGCAATCCTCGCGGCCGAGCTGCTTGGCCCAGGCCACGAGGGTGCCGTAGCGGGTGATCTCGTAGTGTTCGACGGCCTGAGCGGCCGCCAGGAGCGCCGCGTCAAGAACCTGAGGATCGTCGATGTCGCCGGCGATCTCCTGGGCCTCGTCGATGATGCCGTCGATGGCCGGGCAGGTCACGCCCTTCGGATCGTGGCCGTGCATCCGGAACACCTGCTCGACCATCTGGATCTGCTGCTGGGTTTCGCCGAGATGGGTCTGGAACGCCTGCTTCAGCTGCGGGTCGCTCGCCTTCTCGATCATCTCCGGCAGCGCCTTCGTGATCTGCTGCTCGGCGTAGTAGATATCCTGCAGGGTGTGGATGAAGAGATCATCCAACGACTTGATGTCCTTCGACAAAAGGCCCATAGCGCAATCCTTCCCGAGCTCTGAGGTAAGCCTACATGCGAGCGCCATCATCCGCCTGGCGCATCGTTCAGCCTGGGGAGAACGTCGCGGGAGAAAGCCGGTTCCCGGCCTATTCGACGGCGCGCAGATTCCGGCCCTGGAGGCGCAGCCACTCGGCCCGGGCCTCGGCCTCCCCGTCCTCGAATTCGAGGGTCTCGATCTTCTGACCGCGCTTCGCGATCTTGTCGGTCGAGACCCTGATCTGGGTAACGTCCTCCTGCGCCTGCCGGAAATGCGCGTCGAGCTTCGCGACACGGGAATCGAGGCGCACCACGTCCTCGAGGAGCTTCTGCACCTCGACTTGGATCACCCGCGCCTCCTCGCGGATGCGGGCATCGCGGACCAGCGCCTGCATGACCTGGATGGCGAGCGTCAGGAGCGAGGGCGACACGATGACGACCCGGGCGCGGTGGGCCTTCTGGACCACGTCGTCGAAATGCTCGGCGAGGTCCGCATAGATGGATTCCGCCGGGACGAACAGCATCGCGATGTCCTGCGTCTCGCCGGGGATCAGGTATTTCTCCGCAATGTCCCTCACATGGACGAGCATGTCGTTGCGGACCCTGGCGGTCGCGCGGCTGCGGGCCTCATCGCCCTTGGCCTCGCGGAACAGGGTGAAGCCCTCCAGGGGGAACTTGGCATCGATCACGAGGCCGCGCTCGTCGCCCGGCAGGCGCACGAGGCAATCGGGCCTCGTGCGGTTCGACAGGGTGGCCTGAAACGCGAAGGCGTTGGCCGGCAGCCCGTCACGGACGATCGCCTCCATCCGCCCCTGCCCATAGGCGCCCCGGGTCTGCTTGTTGGACAGGATATCCTTGAGCCCGACGATCTCACCCGTGAGGCTCGTCAGGTTCTGCTGCGCGGCATCGATCACGGCGAGCCGCTCGTTCAGCCTCGAGAGGTTTTCCGTCTGGTGGCGCGTGGAGGCCTCCAGGCCCTGCCCGACCCGATGCTGCAAGCCGTCGATCCGCTCCGAGATCATGCGGACGAAATCGCTCTGGCGGGTGCCGAAGACCTCCGCCATGGTGCGCATCCGTCCGGTCATCTCCGACTGGGTGCGGGTGAGCTCGGCGACCTTGTCGTCCATCTCCCGCGCCCGCTCGGCCGCGATGGCGGCTTCCAGCGCCCTCTCCCGCCGGGTGCTCAGGAGAAGCACGGTCACGAGCACGAGCAGAGCGAGGCTCAGACCCGCGATCCCCACGACGATCTGCCCCAGAGTCAGGGATGTCCGGCCGAGGATCAGGACGACGTTGTTCATGGAGCTTAAGGTTCCGGTTGACGGATGCATCCGAACATAAGACGAACGATTTGACCATCCTCGTCCAACCGCTTATCTCCCGCGATCATGAGCATCAGACCCCTCGTCATCATCCCCGATTCCAAGCTCCGCCTGGTTTCCGAGCCCGTTCAGGAAATCACGAGCGAGATCCGCCGGCTGGCGGACGACATGCTGGAGACCATGTACGACGCTCCCGGCGTCGGCCTTGCCGCCATCCAGATCGGCGTGCCGGTGCGCATGGTGACCATGGACGTGTCGAAATCCGAGGACGAGCGCCAGCCGCTGGTGCTCCTCAATCCCGAGATCGTCTGGGCCTCGGAGG
>NZ_JAMXFI010000028.1:0-82278 GCF_025460875.1 Microvirga yunnanensis | reverse complement strand
TCAGCGCCTCGCTGAGCACGTCCATGGTGTCGCAGGTGCCGCCGGACATGCAGTTGTCGCCATGGTCGAGCAGGAGCACGGGGCCCTGCCCGGCTCCCTCGCCGGCGGCGCGCGCCTCCGTGATCGATTGCTGAAGCGGCTCCTCACGATACACGAACTCGGCGCGGCGCTCCCACAGAAGCCCGCCAATGTCGCGGGCGACCTCCGCCGCGAGACCCGCGGATTCCGCGACCGTGATCACCGACACGCCGGCCTCTGGGATGTCGGCGATGGGAAAGCCGCCGAAGACACTGACCGCGAGCACGCCGGGCCGCTCCTCCGCCTTTCGTGCCGCCGCGATCGCATCCTGCATGGCGCTGGGGACGCCGGTATTCATCTTCAACGTATGGGCCAGTTGCGGCGGATGGCACCATGCGCGCTTCGGCGCGAGCCGCTCGTCGAGCATGCGCCCCACGAGCCGAGCTACATGGGCGCCGGTCTCATGCATGTCCACATGGGGATAGGTCTTGAAGCCGACCAGCACGTCGGCATTGGCGACCATGCGTTCGGTGATGTTGCCATGAAGATCGAGGGCGACGCCAAGCGGCACATCCGGCGCGACGGCACGAACGCGCGCGAGAAGTTCGCCCTCCCCGTCGTCGAAACTCTCCGTCACCATCGCACCGTGAAGATCGAGAAGAATGGTGTCACATCCGTTCCGGACAGCCTCGACGATGGCGGCCGCCATGGCCTCGAAAGCCTCGTTCGCCACGGGGCCGCTCGGATTGGCGGTGGCGAAGACCGGCGTCACCACCTCCGCGCCGCGCGCTTCCGCAAAAGCCAGGAAAGCCCCCATGGCCGTGCGGGAGCCTGCGCCGGCCTGCAGGGCATCCTCGTCCCAGCGGGGATTGAACGACGCGAGCGGCGTCGGCACCGGCGAGAACGTATTGGTTTCGTGATTCATGCGGGCGACGACGAAGCGCATGCGGGTCTATCCTTGTGAAGGCGCTGCCCAGCGCCGGTACGTTGTTCGTATCGGGATTCTTGAAGGACGCGTGTCAGTTTAGGCGTTCCATCCCGCGCCCGTCGTAGTCGAGAACGGCGCCGAGGAGCACCTGCGCTCCCGCCGCGCATTCCTCGAAGGACGTGCTTTCTTCCTCGTTGTGGCTCAGTCCGCCCGCACAGGGCACGAAGATCATGGCGGTCGGTGCGACGCGAGCGACGTAGGCTGCATCGTGACCCGCGCCCGAGATCATGTCGCGCGCCGGATACCCGGCCGCCTGCGCGCTCTTTGTCACGGACGCAAGGCAATCGGCATCGAACCTGACGGCGGGCGATTCCCAGACGTTCTTGGAGTCTACGCCGAGGTTTCCCTTGCCGGCCACCTCGTCGATCGCGGCGAGGAGCTTCAACTCCATCACGTCGAGGACGGCGTCGTCGGGATGACGAAAATCCACCGTGAAGAAAACGTGGCCCGGCACGACGTTTCGCGCATTGGGCTGCACCTCGACCAGTCCAACGGAGGCCACGGCGGAAGGCGCGTGCTCCAGCGCGATGGCCTCGATCCGGTCGATGAGCCGCGCCGCGCCCACGAGGGCGTCGCGCCGCATGGGCATCGGGGTCGAGCCTGTATGCGCCTCTCGTCCGGTGACGGAGACCTCATACCAGCGCATGCCCTGGACGCCTTGGACGATTCCGATGACTTTTTCCTCCTGTTCGAGGATGGGCCCCTGCTCGATATGCAGCTCGAACATCGCTCCGAACGTGATCGATCCGGCCTTGGCTTCTCCCCGATAGCCGATCGCCTCGATGGCCTCGCCGAAGGTGACGCCCTGACGATCTTCCCGGCTGTCCGCATAGGCCCGATCGAAGACGCCCGCATAGACGCCTGACCCGAGCATCGCGGGCGCGAAGCGCGAGCCCTCCTCGTTGGTCCAGTTCACCAGCATGAGCGGCGCGTTCGTCTCGTAGCCGGTATCCTGAAGGGTCTTGAGCACCTCCAGGCCGCCGAGCACCCCGAGAATCCCGTCGAACTTTCCTCCCGTGGGTTGCGTATCGAGATGGCTGCCGATCGCGATGGGCGGAAGATCGGAGCGCCTGCCGGGGCGAACGGCGAACATGTTGCCGACCTCGTCGACCGTCACGGTGCAGCCGAGCCTCTCGCATTCACTTTTCAGCCAGTCGCGCACCTGCCTGTCGGTATCCGTCAGCGTCAGGCGCGACACGCCGCCCTTCGCCGTTCCGCCGATCCTGGCGGTATTCATCAAGCTGTCCCAGAGACGCTGGGGATTGATTTGCAGATTGGGAATCATTCGCTTTACCAAAACGCGGGGTCAGTGGGCCTTCACGCCCAGATAGCGGTCCTTCGTGGCCTCATCGGCCGCGAACTCGTCATGCGTGCCCTGATAGACGACCCGGCCGAGTTCCAGGATGTAATGGCGGTCGGCGAGTTGCGTGCAAACGGCGAGGTTCTGCTCGACGAGCAGGATCGGGACACCGGTCGCGCGAATCTTCTTGATCTGGTCGACGATCTCGTCGACGATCACGGGAGCCAGGCCTTCGACGGGTTCGTCCAGCATCAGGAGCTTCGGCGCGTTGAGAAGGGCGCGGGCAATCGACAGCATCTGCTGCTCGCCGCCGGAGAGCTGGCCGCCGCCGTTGCGGCGGCGCTCTTCGAGGCGCGGGAAGATCCTGTACACGTCCCTCAGCGACCAGGGCGAGCCCTTGCGCTGCGCGATGCGCAGGTTCTCCTCGACGCTGAGCAGTCCGAAGATGCCGCGGTTTTCGGGCACGAGGGCGAGGCCACGCTGAGCGATTTTGTGAGGACGCCATCCCGTGACATCCGTTCCGGCGAAGCGCACGCGTCCGGCGCTCGGCGCGAGCAGGCCGCTGATGCTCTTCAGGGTCGAGGTCTTCCCGGCCCCGTTCCGGCCGAGCAGCGTCACGACCTCGCCGGCCCGCACCTCGAGGGTCACGCCCTGAAGGATATGGCTCTTGCCGTAATAGCCATGCACGTTTTCGATTTCGAGCAATGCCGTGGTCATGCGAGATCACCCGTGATCATGTTGCCGAGATAGGCGCGCCGCACTTCCGGATCGTCTCGCACCACGGCGGGCGGCCCCTCCACAAGCACGCGCCCCGCACGCATGACCGTTACGGTGTCGCTGATGTTCATGACGATGCCCATGTTGTGCTCGATGAAGAGCACCGTGTGGTCGCGGCCCAGATCGCGGATCAGGGCCTTCATGGCCTCGACGTCGTCGATGCCCATTCCGGATGTCGGTTCGTCGAGCAGGATCAGCCGCGGCTTCGCGGCGACCGCCATGCCAACTTCGAGCCGCCGCTGCTGCCCATGTGAGAGTTCGCCCGCCGCCCTGTCCGACACATGGGTCAGCTCCAGGCGCGCCATGACTTCGTCCGCGACGGCGAGCGCTTGGTCACGCGGATCGACGCCGCGCCAGGGTGCGAGCGCCTGCAGAGGCGTGCGCCCCTGAGCCGCCAGGCGCAGGTTCTCGCGAACGCGCAGGTTCTGGAACAGGCTCGTCACCTGGAAGGAGCGGGCGATGCCCAGAGGCACCCTCTTGTCGTCGGACACATGGGTGATGTCCCGCCCGTCGAGGGTGATCCGCCCGCTTGATGCTCGCACGCGGCCGGTGAGGGCATGGAACAGGGTGGTCTTTCCCGCGCCGTTCGGGCCGATCACGGAATGAATCGTGTTGGACTTGATCGACAGCGTGACGTCCGAGAGGGCGAGGAAGCTGCCGTAGCGGACGCCAAGATTGTTTGCAAATCTTCCGTCCACATCGTAGGCCGTTGTGACTTCTATCTCCGCGACCTGCAAGAATTCTATTGATGGATTTATACTTCTACCTATAATTTAATTATAACGTACATTAGCAAACATCAGCTTAATTATAGCGCAATGTTGTCCTTTTATTCGATAGATGCCTCATAAGACAAGTATACTTGAAAGCACTGAGCTTTGCTAATGTAATTTTGTTTACTGTTTCTGTGGGGCCAGTTCATCTTTTTTGCGTGAACCCCTCCTTCCGAGCCGATCAGATGCTCTCAGATGCAGAGGAGATGCACAGTAGTTGGTATCCCTCCCCTTCTGTCGTTCTGTTGCGCTCATGCTTACTTCGACTCCGCGCCACAGATCCAGAGTTTGACCAAAATTTAAGGCCGGCCCGAGCACATCCCTTTCATTGCACGAGTTTTCTGAGACCGTCGGCAAATCAGCTTATGGTGCACCTTAAATATCCATTCAACCAAAGCGTGTCTGACTGGGAGAATGCGATTAAATCATCGCGATAATCGTTTATTTCGTTCCTCAAAAATGATGCGGTTATCCGCAGCGCCGTTGGAGAACTAAAAATCAGCTACAGACCGGCTCGGCAAAAAACCGCGCATTAGAGAATGCGATTTTCTGAGAACCCTACAACAAAAATCCCGAAAAGGTTCAAAACCGAAAAAGTGGGGAGGGGGCGCAAAGCTTTATTTTTCGTGATCGTAGATATGCGCATGGGTCGACTTCTGCCCGTTAGATCAGAGTTCGCTCGGACGGCTTTAGTCGAGTTGGTCAGCCTCGGCATGCTGCAATCAAGAAATTAGAAGAATGGGATACGATTTTTGAGCCGAGGCGGCTTATTGAAATCTCTTGATGAGTCCAAAAAACGGAGGCACTCACGCCGCATGGCATTTAGGTCCCGCAATTTCTTGCCAAAGCCGTTCCAGGAACGGCAGTGAGTTGGTCTCGCGTGACAGGAAGCTCGACGTAGGCATTGGTGGCCTCGACCGTGCCTTCTTGGCAGGGTGCCTGCGGCTTGCAGAGATACGTATCCACCCTAAGCTTGTTTTTGAGTGACCTATATCGGCGAGCTCGGTGCCAAGGTCGAACGTGACCGGTCGCCGGAGCGGGAAGGGCCTTAAGCTTGTCGGCCCTGAATAACCCACAACTTGTTGGGACAGAAGGATTCTTCGTCATCACGAAGCATTGTAAAATGCCGGCATCTGGGGACTGACCCGCTCAAAACCGGTGTTTTGCCATGGGACCCAAGCCGACGCTGCCGAGTTCCGGCGACCTCTATCGCAGCCGCCTCGATCAGATCCTCGATCCCCGCCACGCGTTGTTCCGCCTGGCTGCTTTGATCGACTGGGACAGGTTCGATCACGAGTTCGGCCGCTTCTATCGGCCGCTCGGCCGGCCTGCCAAACCCACCCGGCTGATGGTGGGCCTGTCCTATCTCCAGCATACCTTCAACCTGTCCGATGAAGCCGTGGTGCAGCGCTGGATCGAGAACCCGTATTGGCAGTGGTTCTGCGGCTGCGAGTATTTCCAGCATCAGTTGCCGTGCGATCCAAGTTCGCTGACACGCTGGCGCAAGCGGCTCGGGCCAGAAGGACTGGAGAGGCTGCTGGCGGCCACCATCCAGGCTGGGCTGGAGAGCGGCGCGGTGCGGACGACGAGCCTGGAGCGGATCAGCGTCGACACCACCGTGCAGCCCAAAGCCATCACTCATCCCACCGACGCCAAGCTCTATCTCAAGGCTCTCCTTGCCCTGGTGCGGCAGGCCAAGCGGCACGGCCTCGAGCTGCGTCAGGCCCACACCCGCCTGGCCAAACGCGCCGCCGTGCAGGTCGGTCGCTATGCCCATGCCCGGCAGATGCGACGCATGCGGCGCGAGTTGAAGCGGCTGAAGACCTATCTCGGACGCGTGTACCGCGATGTCGCCCGCAAAATCGCCGGGGATGAGGTTCTCTCACGCCGGTTTGCTCCTCTGCTCGGCCTCATCGAGCGTCTTCTGACCCAGGAGCGCACGAGCAAGAACAAGCTCTATAGCCTGCACGCACCGGAGGTGGTGTGCATCGCCAAGGGCAAGGCGCATCGGCCGTACGAATTTGGCTCCAAGGTCGCGCTGGCGGTGACCAACCGCGAAGGCTTCGTGCTCGCGTCCAAGGCGCTCGAGGGCAATCCGTACGACGGGCATACGTTGGACACGACCGTCGGCCAGGTCATCGCGATGACGGACGTGGAGCCCGCACGCATCTACGTCGACCAGGGCTATCGCGGACACGACTACGCCAAGACGGATCGGGTGTTCATCACGCGACAGCGGCGAGGGCTCACGCCAACGATCAGGCGGGAGCTGAGACGCCGATCCGCCATCGAGCCGATGATCGGGCACATGAAGGCCGACGGACGGCTTGGACGCAATCACCTGCTCGGAGCAGCCGGCGATGCGATGAATGCGCTCCTCGTGGCCGCCGGGCACAATCTGCGGCTGATCCTGAACTGGCTCAGGCTTTTTGTGGCCTGGCTCAGGGCAGCTCTGATCATCTCATCCGCGCAACCGGATACTTCTCAAGCCGCCTGAAATCCAACGCCAGCTTCGTGCCGACGCATTATTCAGGGCCGACTAATTCAGGCGATAGGAGCCGATCGAGGGCTGCACGATCCTCGCCGGGCTCCGGGCGCATCATTCCGTCCTACATAGGGGTTGCGTTCAATCATCTGACTGGCGACGTTCACGTCCCTTCCTCAACTCAGCCAACAGGCGTGGAGGAGTGGTGATCCGGGCATCATGGACGGCGTGGAGGGAGGAGCCTGCGGTTCAGTGATGGTGCTGGATCGAGGCTGCCTCTTTGGTGACGACGAGCTTGTCGAGCTTAGGCGGATCTATGCTGAGTTGGTCCGCCCACTCCTCCAGGGCCGAGGCATAGAGCCGGCCGAGGAACCGCGAGGGACCATGCACGCAAGACTTGAGTATGACCAATTCATCGAGCGCCTGCTTCAGCAGCTGTTGATCCAGCATGGCGAGGCCTCCTCTACGAAGCCTCTGTAAACCTGCATTCTCAGGTCTGACGTGCCAAGGGCGCAAAAGGCTTACTAGCCTAAATCCCGGGGTCAGGTTGTCTGAAACCTTCCAAGCCTTGCGGGCACTTGAACCACTGCAGGTTTTCGGCGCTCCTCACCTTCGGCCTTGCCGGGATTCAGGCCAGCCGCCTACCTCTATACTTGCGGCTGCTTAATACCTGCAGCGGCTCCCGCTCAGCCGCTGAGCCTTGTGTTGAGATGCCTGCTGTTGGCGAAAGGAGCGCGGGCATGGAACTGACCCAAGTCGAAACGCGAGGCCTTGGCCTGCGCTTTACTGGCCGAAGAATTATCGCCAGCGCCGTACGCGGTAGGCCCGGATTAAACTCAAAACCCTGCCCGCGTGACTGACTCCGAATGCGACCGGATTACAACCGAAAGCCGACGTTCAAAGAATGCCAGCACCGTGCCAGAAGGCGACATTCCTCCTTGGCCACAACGTGCTAGCGCCAGCTTGAGCGAATAAGCTAATTGCTCCAGATCCCTACGCGAGCTGACCGCGCCCGGTCCGAGGCAAGCGTAAGTCCCAGGCTTGCATCCGGCGCAACCCGTCCGCCACCATTGAACAACACGACCATGGATAGGTCCATCCCGTCGACTTGGCATCGGTAAACATCTGTTGGACCTGTAGGCTCACAGTCCACTTCGCGGCCATCCAGATATTTGGTCAATTCATTAGCGCTGCCTGCATCACCATCCGTCTGTACTCCCATCAAGTGGATGGTGCGGCCCTGCAGTGAGAGTGTTGCTGCATCAACAACGTTCGGAACGCCACGAAGTATATTTGTGGTTACCGGAACAGCTGCCGCCCGGACCGGTAATGATCCCAGTGAACTGTCCCCAGACGACCGTGCAGGGCGTGCCATGCCTATCGGCTCACTGCTCTTGCTGCTCTGAGATTCGTCCGCCCTTTGACGCACGGCAGACGCGGCCTGATTCCTTTGTAGCCCTCGCCCAAGCTCCTCTTCCAATTCCTGTAGTTCTCTGCGGTTGTATGCAGCAAGAACCGCGTGCTGCCCCCGCAGTTGCTGAAGGGCGTGACGTTCGTCTGCCACGACGGCAAGATCACGCGTAAGAGCGTCTGCCCGCTCGCGCTCCTTTTGGAAGGACGCCTTGAGCTCTGCCCATTGTTGCGCGTTTACTGCCGCAGAAGCGGCCTCTTGTGCCCGCAAAGCCTGAAGCGCGACCAGTTCCTCAGTAACGGCGGAAAGGTCGCGGGAAAGTGCATCGGCCCGCTGCTGCTCTCGGTCTCTGGCGGCTTTCAATTCTGCAAGCGCCTCAGATGTTGCCGCAGTGAGAGTCGCGACTGAACCATCTATTGGCACTGACACGAGCTCTCCTGCGTCAGCTGGAAGCGCGGTGGACTGATCGTCGTCCGGGAGGCCAAGTGCTTGTAACTCACCTAAGAAGCTTGGCCTTCGAAGCTGATCCATGAGTACAATAGCAAGGGTGCCAACGTTTGTTGCCCTACTGAGGCGGCTTTTAGCTTCTTGTACTTTGCCCTCGCGAAGGAAGCGCTCGATATCCTTTGCGAGTTGCCGCCGCTCCGGTGAGTCAACCATCAATGGCAGGATATCAGCGGCGTTCCCGAAACCCCTCGACTGTGTCTGGCCTGCTGCTTCAGAGGCCGCTTCGGTTGTTTGATAATCTTGGATGGTAGAACGGCTGCGCAGGCCAAGATCGCTCTTTCCTGTCATAGTTTGGCTCTCAGCCATCGCAGGGGCACTCAGCAGCATCCCTAACAGAACTGCTGCAGATGTCTTTGCGAGGTTGCTACGAGCTTGCCGGAGCGATCGGCTGAATGGCACGATATGCTGTCTCGCAGAGCGACTTGTGAGCTCTGCAAAGTTTCGTCCGCACATATGGATCTCCATCAAGAGCGATCCTGTCGGCTTGTAAGCTAGGGCGAGCACTTGTAGTGCTGTTGGATAGGCATCCCATAATCTCTTCGACTAGCCACAGCAGTGCTCGTTCTAACACCGCTTACAACGCAAGAGCCAAAATCATTCGGGCAAGGCACGCTTTAGCAATAAACCCTTTATGAACAAACAAATGAATTGTATCTTAGCTGCTCTGGTCGTCAATATAGCCACTTTTGGTATGGACTCGCAAGAATAACGCCTTAATACTAGGCCTATATTCTATTTTTCCCCGACGAAAGCTGATTTCATTATCATGGTAGACACAGAAACCTTCTCGCAAGGTTCTGTACCAACTCGCGATCACAGACGTTTTTTCCTCAGCACACGACTCGTTTCGAAGATGATCACAGGCCGCTCTCCTGCGAAGCTCACAACCAACTCATGCGTCCCAACCCCGCGCGAGCGTTCGTTCAGCTTAGGATTGACAGCCTCAAAGTCAAAAGCTGAACGCACAATGCATGTGTTCGTGCCAGAACTGCATCGCACGTTCAACGTGTCAGGCCGGTAACGATAATCTCGGTCAGGCCACCGTTGAGCGAAGCGGCGCTTCTCGGCAAGTAGCTCTCCAAAGCTCATTCTCTTTCCATGGAAGGTTACTCTTGAGCCGTAGAACTCTGGCGTCGTCTGGAGTGCCTGACGGTTTGAGGTGGACCATAGGTTAAGATAATGGATTGCTAGGCTCTGCGCTGCTTGCTCACGGGAGCTTGACCGCCCTTGAACAAGGTTCGGCTGAGTTGCCATGTCAGAAGTGTTCGTTGGTGCACCTGTGGGGTCCAATCCAGATTGCCCCTGTCTCCCGGAATGCTCGAATGAGGAACTCTCCGTTTGGACCTTGGATTTTGGATGAACAGCACTGTGAGAAAATCTTGGCCTTGTCTCTGATGCGGGCCCCACAGTTGCTGGCGCCGATGAGGTCGTTGCTTGGGGGGGAAGCTCCACTGAAGGGCTCAACTCGGTCTGTTGCGCTGAGAGCGCAGACAGATCGGCAGGCGGGTCAACCCACGCTCCTCTCGTCTGCCCGAGGACTGCAGAGCTTAGGAACACCGCAGGAACGACAGTAGCTTTCCAAGCTTGCTTCCATATAGCTCGCATGACGCTCTCCATAGGTCCAGCGTGACTGATAAGCCTAACTAAAGAACCCTGCGCCAATTCCATTCTGGCATAGGAAAAACAGTCAAACGGGTAATCTGGGCGAAAGAAAGCTCGCCTGCAAGTACCTGAGCTGCTGGGCTCCTGCAACCCAGAATTGAGAACTTGGTGGGATGTATGGTCACACAACGCCATCTCGCCAATGTCCGCACCGGGTCAAGCCTGTGTCAAAACGCCAAGAGGCCGCTCCGTAGAGCAATCTAACTTCCTGTGAGCCCCGATAGACCGAGAAATCTCCGGTACAGGAGCGTGAACTTGTACAAATAGTTCGTCGAGATCAGGACGGCCTGAGTTTTGACACACCATCGGTCAAATCAGGAAATAGAAGCGGATTACAGGAAGGTCCGCTGATAGCACTATCTCGAGCGTTCTCAACGGGTAAACTGATGACTTTTAAACCACGTCAGCACCCGGGGAACTGGGCTTTCGTTTGAGCTATGATGGCCCCGTCGTACGACTACCCAGGATTTCGCATCGCAGGTTGTGGTCTCCCGTGGCCGTCATCCTTAATGGCCAGCAGGCTAATCCAGTCGAAGGCGTCATGCCGCATCGGGCTCCTCCGGCTTCGTGGTGTAGATACGCACGACGGGGAACCCGATGGGCTCGCCCTCGGCCTCAATCTCCTGGCGGATGCGGTCGCCATACTTTTTCGGCGCACGCTTCGACATGATCCACTTGCGCGTCTCGATGCGGGCGCGGGAACGTTGGATGTGCTCGCCGTTGACGACCCAGCCGATAGAGTTCCCATCCTTATCGTGGCGCTCCATCCAGTCGTTGTTCGCGTCGTCGGCAATCTCCAGCAGCTCATCTTCCATCATGTCGAGCTGCAGTTCCCTCGCGCGCGCGTACTGGTCCGCAAATGCCTCGTCCTCAAGCAGCTCCTTGTGGATGACCGAACGTGACGGGATGTGCTCACTGCGGCAAATTTCGCGCAGGGTCTCGCCCTCGGCGATGCGCTCGCAGATTTCCGCCTTGAGGGCTTGGGTGAGGACCCTCGGCCGTCCCACGGGCCGTTTCTCGCTCACGTTCCTACTCGCTTCGGAATTCTGCGCAGCGGCTGGATCGCTATGGCGTCCTCCCAGAGTGCATCGTTGAACGCAGCCATTGCCTGTGGGCCGATCGCCTTCATCTCCGCCATCTTCGCCCTGAGCACCTGCTCCAGGTTCTTGATCCGCGCGGCAAGCTGCAGGGCATAGGTGTAGGCGGGGTACTTGTAGCGGCTCGGCGGACGCGGCGGCTGAAGCCTGAACTCGACCCATCCCTGCTCCGGGGCGGCCGCGAAGCCCGGCTTGGTCCCGATCCATTCGTAGAGCGTGTAAGCCGGGATTTCGAAGAATTGGGCGATGCCGTCTTCGCTGAGGCCGAGGCGGGCCAGGCGCTGCGCCTGATCGGCGTAGGAATCGCGGTATTGGTTCTGCTGTGAAGGCCGCTCGGTCATCGCAAGCCCCTTTGAAGTTCTGCGTTTGTTCTCAGTATCATCGCTTTCGTCTCCTGTGTCTACTGGGCTAAGTGGTCTATCCGCTCGGCAGCTTCGAGCAGCGCCGCAGCCAGGATCCGGGCGTTGGCCGGCGTCAGGCCCAGATCCATCGGCATCTGCGGATGGTGATGGTCGCCCCTTCACGGGGGCGTGGATCGAAACTGGTGATCTCATGAGCCTGTCCGACGCCATCCAAGTCGCCCCTTCACGGGGGCGTGGATCGAAACCAAAAGGACATTGCGTCGGCAGAGGCCCGCCTTCGTCGCCCCTTCACGGGGGCGTGGATCGAAACGGAGGCCGTGGTGATCGAGAACGTCGAGGCCGAACTGGTCGCCCCTTCACGGGGGCGTGGATCGAAACAACGCGTTTACGGTGCTCGAGGAAAAGGCGGCGAGGGTCGCCCCTTCACGGGGGCGTGGATCGAAACAAGGATGATCTCAGCCGCGAAGCCGAGACCCACGGTCGCCCCTTCACGGGGGCGTGGATCGAAACCTCGAGGACGTGATCGAGGAACCGGACTATCTGGAGTCGCCCCTTCACGGGGGCATGGATCGAAACAGCAACAACGCCGTCTAAATCCCACCCCATGCCGAGTCGCCCCTTCACGGGGGTGTGGATCGAAACATTGTCCTGGACCACATCAGCATCGCGATCTCCGGGTCGCCCCTTCACGGGGGCGTGGATCGAAACAGCTTGACGTGCTGTCCAGCCGCTTGGTGATGATGGTCGCCCCTTCACGGGGGCGTGGATCGAAACAGGTGGAATAACCGTGCCCGGGCTGAGGAGGCGAGTCGCCCTTCATAGGGTGTGGGTCGGGAACATTCTGAGTGAGACGACAGAGTTCGGGCTTACCTCTGATTTGCTTCCCATATGCTTCCCAATCCCGAATTTGGGAAGCAGACGAGAGCGCAAACCGATAGGAAAAGGCTCATTAACGCTGTCTCGACCAGCTGTATTGGAGACTGCTAAATGACTGAAAATGAAATGAAACCTGCAATGACCGGCGGCTGCCAGTGCGGCGCGGTCCGTTACGCGCTGATCTCGGAGCCGAGCCATGCCAGCATCTGCCATTGCCGCATGTGCCAGAAGGCTTTCGGCAATTATTTCGCGCCGCTCACCGGAGTCCCGCGACGGGACCTGGTCTGGACCAAGGGGCGGCCCGGGATCTTCAAGAGTTCGGTGGCCGTGGAGCGCGGCTTCTGCCGGGATTGCGGGACTCCGCTCACCTTCGCCTATGTGGAGCGCGACCGGATCACCGTCTCGATCGGCAGCCTGGACGAGCCGGGCCGGATCACGCCGGAGATCCAATACGGGATCGAGAGCAGGCTTCCGGCCTTCGGAATGCTTCACACGCTCCCCGGCGAGCGGACCGAGGATGGCGCGACGCCGGAGGAGTTGCGCAAGATGGCCTCGCGCCAGCACCCGGACCATGAATGAGGGCGCTCCAGTGCGCCCCGGTCTCTCTCGGTCAGGTGCTGCGCTGGCCGGATCGTGATGGCCGGCACGAGGCCGGCCACGACATCGGTGCATCGTGGAACCGCCCCCACCGGCTCGCGCCGTCCGGGACGGGTCGCGCGCTCAAGCGGCCGCCAGGGCAGCCTCGATGGCGGCCAGCGCCGCCTCCGCCCGGGCGCCGTCGGGGCCGCCGGCCTGGGCCATGTCGCGCCGTCCGCCGCCGCCCTTGCCGCCGAGCATTTCCGAGCCGACCCGCACGAGGGCCACCGCATCGACCTTCGCAGTCAGGTCCTCGGTGACGCCGACCACGATACCGGCCTTGCCGTCCTCGGCCACGCCGACGATGGCGACAACGCCCGAGCCGAGGCGCTTCTTGCCCTCATCGGCGAGACTCTTGAGATCCTTCATCTCGACCCCGGTGACCGCTCGGGCCATGAGCTTGATGCCGGCGATGTCCTTGACGGGATCGCTCTCGCCGCCACCGCCGCCCATGGCGAGCTTGCGACGGGCCTCGGCCAGATCCCGCTCGAGCTTGCGGCGCTCTTCCAGAAGCGCCGCCAGACGCGAGGAGACCTCGTCGACCGGCGTCTTGAGGAGGCCCGCGACCTCGCGCAATTTCCGGCTCTCCGCCGCGAGGTGACGCCGGGCGGCATCGCCCGTCATGGCTTCGACGCGGCGGACACCTGCCGCAACGGCATTTTCGCCCACGATGGTGATGACGCCGATATCGCCCGTGCGATTCACATGCGTGCCGCCGCAGAGTTCGACCGAGAAGGCCTTGTTGGTCTCGCCCTTGCCCATGGAGACGACGCGGACCTCGTCGCCGTATTTCTCGCCGAAGAGCGCGCGCGCGCCCGACTCGATCGCCTCATCGACCGCCATGAGCTTGGTAACCACAGGCTCGTTCTGGAGCAGCACCCTGTTGGCGATCTCCTCCACGCGGGCGAGTTCCGCGTCTTCGATGGGCTTCGGGTGACTGAAGTCGAAGCGCAGGCGCTCGGGCGCCACCAGGGAGCCCTTCTGGGCCACGTGATCGCCAAGCACCTGGCGCAGGGCCTCGTGCAGGAGATGGGTGGCCGAATGGTTGGAGCGCACGGCGAAGCGACGCTCGTGGTCGACGATCAGCTCCAGCGACTGACTGAGCTTCAGGGAACCGTGCTCGACGGTGACATGGTGCACGAAGAGGTCGCCGAGCTTCTTCTCGGTCCCCGTCACGAAAACCCGGGCGCCCTCGCCCTGCATGACGCCGGTGTCGCCGACCTGACCGCCCGATTCCCCGTAGAACGGCGTCTGGTTGAGGACCACGAGGCCGGTTTCGCCGGCCTTGAGCTCCGCCACCTCCTGGCCGTCCTTCAGGAGCGCCAGGACGATGCCTTCGGCAGTTTCCGTATCGTAGCCCAGGAATTCGGTCGCGCCGGTGCGTTCTTTCACCGAGAACCACACGGTCTCCGTCGCCGCCTCGCCCGAGCCGGACCAGGCCGCGCGCGCCTTCTCGCGCTGGCGCTCCATGGCAGCATTGAAAGCATCCGTGTCGACGCCGATGCCCCGGGGCTTGAGCGCATCCTGCGTCAGGTCGAGCGGGAAGCCATAGGTGTCGTAGAGCGTGAAGGCCGTGTCGCCGGAGAGGTTCTGGCCCTTGCCCAGCTCGCGGCTCTCCTCGTCGAGGATCGACAGGCCGCGCTCCAGGGTCTTGCGGAAGCGGGTCTCTTCCAGCTTCAGGGTCTCGGTGATCAGCGCCTCGGCGCGGACGAGTTCCGGATAGGCCTGCCCCATCTCGCGCACCAGGGCGGGCACGAGGCGGTACATGAGCGGGTCCTTGGCGCCCAGAAGCTGCGCGTGACGCATGGCCCGGCGCATGATCCGGCGGAGCACGTAGCCGCGCCCCTCGTTCGACGGCAGCACGCCGTCGGCGACGAGGAAGGACGAGGCGCGCAGGTGGTCGGCGATCACGCGGTGCGAGGCCTTGCGGTCGCCTTCGGGCGCCACCCCGGTGGCATGGGCCACGGCCTCGATGAGGGTGCGGAACAGATCCGTGTCGTAGTTCGAATAGACGCCCTGCATGATGGCCGAGATTCGCTCAAGGCCCATGCCGGTATCGATGGACGGTCGGGGAAGGCCGATCCGGTTGCCCGGCTCGATCTGCTCGTATTGCATGAACACGAGGTTCCAGAACTCCAGGAACCGGTCTCCATCCTCCTCGGGGCTTCCCGGAGGGCCACCCCAGAGCTTGTCGCCCTGATCGATGAAGATTTCCGAGCAGGGTCCGCAGGGGCCGGTATCGCCCATCTGCCAGAAATTGTCCGAGGTCGGGATGCGGATGATCTTCGAATCCGAGAACCCGGCGATCTTCTTCCACAGGTTCGCCGCCTCGTCGTCGTCGTGATAGACGGTGACGAGGAGCCTGTCCTTCGGCAGGTTGAATTCCTTGGTGATCAGCCCCCAGGCGAGCTCGATCGCCCGTTCCTTGAAGTAGTCGCCGAACGAGAAGTTGCCGAGCATCTCGAAGAACGTGTGGTGGCGCGCCGTGTAGCCCACGTTGTCGAGGTCGTTGTGCTTGCCGCCGGCGCGGACGCATTTCTGCGAGGTGGTCGCGGTGCTGTAGGGCCGCTTCTCGACGCCGGTGAAGACGTTCTTGAACTGCACCATGCCGGCATTCGTGAACATCAGGGTCGGGTCGTTGCGCGGCACGAGGGGGCTCGAGGCCACGACCTCATGGCCGTTCTTGGCGAAGTATTCGAGAAAGGCCGACCGGATTTCGTTGACGCCGTTCATGTTCATGGGTTTTCAAACTTAAGGTAAGGGCGCTTTTTGCCCGAAAGATCGAGGTGGTGGCTGGTTTTAGCCGTCTGCGCGCGCGCTGTCGAGGCGCGCGTCGTCTATTCTCCCGGGTCGTCCCAGCCTGCCGTCGGGGCCCGGGCCGGGCTCGGCGGTCCCAGGGCGGGATCCGGGCAGGGCGGAAAATGAAAAGACCGCCGCGATCTCTCGCGACGGCCTCTCTTTGCCCTTGAAGGAGAGCAAAAGCTTATTCTGCGGATCCTTCGTCCAGATCGTCGGCGGTCGGGGTCGCCTGCTCCAGGATGCGGTCGGCGAGCAGACCGGCATTCTGGCGGATGAGGGCCTCGATCTTGCCCGCCACCTCGGGATTGTCGCGCAGGAACTGCTTGGCGTTCTCCCGGCCCTGGCCCAGGCGCTGGCTGTCGTAGGAGAACCAGGCACCGGACTTGTCGACGATGCCGGCCTTGACGCCGAGGTCGATGAGCTCGCCCACCTTCGACACGCCTTCGCCGAACATGATGTCGAACTCGACCTGCTTGAAGGGCGGGGCCACCTTGTTCTTCACGACCTTCACACGCACCGAGTTTCCGATCGGATCGTCCCGGTCCTTCAGGGTCGAGACGCGACGGATGTCGAGGCGCACGGACGCGTAGAACTTCAGGGCGTTGCCGCCCGTCGTGGTCTCGGGGCTTCCGTACATCACGCCGATCTTCATGCGGATCTGGTTGATGAAGATCACCATCGTGTTCGAGCGCGAGATCGAGCCGGTGAGCTTGCGCAGGGCCTGGCTCATGAGCCGGGCCTGGAGGCCCGGCTGGACCTCGCCCATCTCGCCGTCGAGCTCCGCCTTCGGGGTGAGCGCCGCAACCGAATCGATGACCAGCACGTCGACCGCGCCCGACCGGACCAGCGTGTCGGCGATCTCGAGCGCCTGCTCGCCCGTGTCGGGCTGCGAGATCAGGAGATCGTCCAGGTTGACGCCGAGCTTGCGCGCATAGACCGGGTCCAGGGCATGCTCCGCGTCCACGAAGGCGCAGACGCCACCCTTCTTCTGCGCCTCGGCGATGGTGTGCAGGGCCAGGGTCGTCTTGCCGGAGGATTCCGGCCCGTAGATCTCGATGATGCGGCCGCGGGGCAGACCACCGACGCCGAGCGCGATGTCGAGGCCGAGAGAACCGGTCGAAACGGTCTCGATCTCCACGGGCTGCTGGCCCTTGCCGAGCCGCATGATCGAGCCTTTGCCGAAGGCGCGCTCGATCTGGGACAGCGCCGCGTCGAGAGCTTTCGATTTATCTTTATCCATTGATGAGCTTTCCACCAGTCGCAGGGAGGACTGTGACATGACCTGACATCCTTATGGCATGGAGGAGGAGTGAATCTCAACGCGGTGTTGAGAGAATATATGTACTCACTTTGTTCCCCCTTACAAGTTCTTTTTTCGTTCTCGTCAGGGAATCCACAACTCTCGGGCCGGGCACGATGCCGCAGGGTTAAAATTCAGGAAATTCAGCAGGTTAGCGGACCATCACCTGCTTCACGATCTCGACCAGCTGGCGCAGGCTGAAGGGCTTGGGCAGAAAGTTGAACTCCTCCCCTTCCGGAAGGTTCTTGCGGAAGGCCTCCTCCGCATAGCCGGACACGAAGATCACCTTCAGGCCGGGGTAGAGCTTGCGCAACTCGCCGAGCAGGGTCGGGCCGTCCATTTCCGGCATGACCACGTCGGAGACCACGAGATCGACCGGGGCGCCGCGCTCCCGGATGATCTCCAGTGCCTCGACGCCGGAGGCAGCCTCGAGCACGGTGTAGCCGCGGGCGGAGAGCGCCCTGGCGTTGACCGCGCGGACGGGGTCCTCGTCCTCGACCAGAAGAATGGTGCCCTGGCCGGTCATGTCGGCGGCCGGCTTCCTGGGCGCATCGGCCTTGGCTTCCTCGGGCGCGTCCTGCACGTCGGGAACGTGCCGCGGCAGGTAGATGCGGAAGGTCGTGCCCTGTCCCGGCGTCGAGTCCACGTCGATATAGCCGCCCGATTGCTTGACGATGCCGAAGACCGTGGAGAGGCCGAGCCCCGTTCCCTTGCCGACTTCCTTGGTGGTGAAGAACGGCTCGAAGATCTTCTCGATTACGTCGGGCGTCATGCCCGAGCCCGTATCGGACACCTCGATGACCACGTAATCCGCCGGCGGCATCGCGCTCACGCCGAGCCGGGCGGCCTCCGCGGCCGCCACGTTCGCCGTGCGGATCGCGAGCTTGCCGCCGCCGGGCATCGCATCGCGGGCATTGACGGCGAGGTTCACCACCACCTGCTCGAACTGGTTGACGTCCGCCTTGACGAACCACAGGTCGCGGCCGTGGCTCAGATCGAGCTCCACGCGCTCGCCCAGCAGGCGCTTGAGCAGCATGGAGAGGTCGTAGAGCCGATCGTTGAGGTTGAGCACTTCCGGCCGCAATGTCTGGCGGCGGGAGAAGGCGAGCAGCTGACGCACCAGGCTGGCGGCCCGGTTCGCGTTCTGCTTGATCTGCATGATGTCCTGGAAGGACGGATCCGTCGGCCGGTGATTGGCGAGCAGCAGGTCGCTGTAGCCGATGATCGCCTGGAGCACGTTGTTGAAGTCGTGGGCCACGCCGCCGGCGAGCTGCCCGACCGCGTTCATCTTCTGGGACTGGGCGAGCTGCTCCTCCACCTTCCGGAAATCGGTCGTGTCGAGAGCGTACAGGATTGCCGTCTCGCCTTCGGCGCCCGTATCGCCGACGGGCGTCGCCCAGACCCGGACGGAGCCAGCGTTCTCTCCCACGGTCTGAAGCTCCAGGGGCGGAATGTCTCCCTTGTTCTCCGCCGCCGCCTTGAGGGCCATTTCGATGGGGCCGCGTTCGCGGACCGTGTCGAGGATGGATGCCCCGGTCACACCGCCCTCGCCCCCGCGGACCAGCGTGCCGAACAGCTTGGAGAACGGCGCGTTGGCATGAACGATCCGGCCGACCTGATCGACGGTCGCGATGGCGATGGGCGTGTTGTTGAAGAACCGGGCGAAGCGCACTTCGGCAGCCCGCTGCCCCTCGTCGACTTCTCCGCCGGCCGAGCGGTTGAGGACAAGGGTCCTGGAAGCGCCCATCCGGCCGTCCTGCCCGAAGGCGATCCGGTGGTAAAGGCGCACGGGGAGAAACTGGCCGTTGCGGCGGCGCAGGTCGAGATCGAACGTCTCCGTGCGAACGCTGCCCGGCTCCCCGGAAAACGACGTCATCATCGACACCACGTCGCGAGGCACGATGTCGGCAAGATTCAGCCCACCCGAGCCGACCTGGGCGAGATCGTAGTCGAGCCATGAGGCAAGAGTGGCGTTCAGGTAGATGATCGAGCCCTCGGGATCGACCGAGAGAAAGCCCGCCGGCGCGTGATCGAGATAGTCGATGGCGTGCTGGAGTTCCTGGAAAACGTTCTCCTGCCGCTCCCGCTCATGGGTCACCTCGCAGATGGTCCAGAGCGCCGCGAGCCGACCGTTGGGGCGCGGTACGGGACGCACGCGCACACGGTACCAGCCGAATTCGTGGGCACCGTTCAACGAGGGCGAGAGACGGATTTCCTCCGTGCCCGTACGATGCTCCCGCGCGGCCTGGGCCAGCCGGTAGATCGCCTCGGAGACTTCGGGCGCTCCCATGAACAGGCGCTCGACGGGACGCACCTCTCCTCCCTGCAGGCCTGCAAAAGACAGGTAGGCTTCGTTGGCATAGGTGATGCGCCCGTCATCCTCGATCACCACGAGGCCGTCCGTCGACGTGTCGGCCATCAGCTTGGTGATATCGTTGCGCGCCGTCCGTCCTGAAAACTGCACGACCCCGATCGACATGGCAAAGAGGAAGAACACGCCCGCCATGGCGAAGAACGCAAGCAGGCCGAGAATGAGGGGCTGGGCTTGGTCCATGCCCAGGAAACGCAGGCTCAGAGTCGCGCCGACGAGGATCCCAGCCAAGAGCAGGACCCACCCGATATGACCATGGCGGTCGGAACGGTCGATGGCCGAGATTTTTGGCGTGTCGCCCTCGTAAGCCATGGAATGTCAAAATCCTCAACGGAGGCGGTGGTGCCCTGTGGCGCCGGCCGCAATGTTGCAGCCAATCGCGTGATCTCTGCCGCTCATCTTACACACTAATCGTTGATCGACCTCTAAGGCGGAGCCACGATCCGACGCAAGGGCCCGGCTGCTCCGCGACCATCGCCATATGACGATTTCGCCATAGGAATTCCCTATTTTCCTTGATGAAAGGGCGAACGGACCCATCTTGGTCCCATCGTCGAGGGCCGATCCTCATCCACATGCCGGTCCGCTGAAGCCCGCGTCCGTTAACCATTTGTTAACCTTGCGGCTGGCTTTCACGGGCAATGTGGTACAACCACCACGGAACGGGCCTGCACGGCCTGCAAACACTTGAGAGTACATCGTGTCATCTCTTTTCGGTATCGAAGCGTCACGGGCAGTCCAGTTCGCGATTGCATTCGCGATCATTCTGATCCTGCTCGTGCTCTTCGGCGTCGTCTTCCGCAAGCTGACAGGCGCCCGACTGATGATGCCCGGCAGCGATCGCGGTCGCGGCAGCCGCCAACCGAGGCTCGGCATCGTCGACGTCTACGATCTCGACCGGCAGCGGCAGCTTCTCCTTCTCCGTCGTGACAATGTCGAACACCTCCTTCTCATCGGCGGCCCCAACGACGTCGTCATCGAGACCAATATCGTTCGCGTCGCCGGTGCCCGCATTCCGGCACCGTCCAACGACACGGGCGTGGAACGGTTCGAGCCGACGCTCGATCAGCCTCCCCGCCCCCCTCAGGTCGAGCCCAACGGCCGCCCCTCCATCGAAACCCAGCTCGCCGCCCAGCTCGGCGCTTTCGTGCGGCGTCCTTCCGAGGATTCCGAGATCGACCAGGAACTCGCACCCGTCGCGTCGGTGAGCGCTTCCGTTCCGGCTCATCCTGAGCCGGCTCTGAAGCCTGACGCGGTCGCCGTTTCGGCTGCCCCGGCCATCCAGGGACTTCGTGCCGAGGCGCGGACGCCCACGGTTCAGACGGCTCAATCCGCTGCGGCCCCGCCCGTGGAGCGCCCGGAGCCGCGCCCGAGCATGGCGCCTCCCCCGTTCCAGTCGCGCCCGACACCGGTTCCTCCGCCCCCTCCGGCGCCGCCGGAACCGATCCGGGAACCGGCACCGGTCGACCGTCCAGCCGCGGCCGAGCGGCCCGGTCCCGGCGCGGGTCTCCTGTCGGACATGGCAAAGCAGCTCGAAGAGGCGCTGAAGCGCCCCGCGAATCCGGCTCCCGTACCCCCGGTCGCTCCGGCGCCTGGAGCCGGCGCCTCCGAGCCTGAGGAGGCCCGGGACGAAGACGAGATCCTCGAACCGACGCCGGCCGAAACGGAACATGTCGCCGTGTACGACCGCCAGGACGAAGACGATCGCCCGCCGGCCCCGGAGCCCGCGCCTGCGGCCAGACCAACGCCGGCCCCCGAGCCGATCCGGCCGGTGCCTCCTCCTCCGCCGATGACGGCCCCCCTCCCGCCGCAGGCGAAAGAGCCGCCCGCCGCCCCCCAGAAGCCGACGGACCCGTTTTCCGTCGAGGATATAGAGGCGGAGTTCGCCCGCCTCCTGGGACGTCCGCTCGACCCTTCCAAGAAGGGCTGACGCTTTCCGACGGACGCGAGACGCAAAGAAAAAGGGCTCCGCAAGCGGAGCCCTTTCGACGTTGCTTAAAAGGATCTCAGTCGTCCCGGTAGACTCGTTCGTTCCGCTCGTGACGCTCCTGCGCCTCGAGGGATAGCGTTGCAATGGGACGCGCTTCCAGGCGCTTCAAGGAGATCGGATCCCCGGTCTCCTCGCAATAGCCGTAAGAGCCGTCCTCGATCCGCGCGAGCGCGGCATCGATCTTGGCAATGAGCTTGCGCTGGCGATCCCTGGCACGAAGCTCGATGGCGCGGTCCGTTTCCGAGGAGGCGCGATCCGCAAGGTCAGGATGGTTCTCGTTCTCGCTCTGCAAGGTGGCGAGGGTTTCCTGAGCCTCTTTGAGGATATCGTGCTTCCAACGGATCAGCTTGCGCCTGAAGTACTCCCTTTGCCGTTCATTCATGAAGGGCTCGTCTTCTGTCGGACGATAACCCTCATCAATCACGATGTCTGTCATGTTCAGCCGTTCTTCCCCGATGAACCGTGGCGCCCCTATATAGGCAAGCAGGGTCGGCGACAACGATATTAAGCGTCATCGATTTGTCTAAGAGGCCCGAGCACCTCTTTTGCACCTTGGAAAGGTCGGGCGTGCACGATTTGCCGCACCCGTCAGGAGGCCGCGGCCTCCGCCCGGCTGATCAGCTCCCCGGCGACATCGCCGATCTTCGGAGCCTCCTCGCGGATGAACGGGAGCGGACGGCAGACGGACAGGGCCGCGAGGCCGAAGCGGGCGGTCATGAGCCCGTTCAGCACCCCCTCCCCGAGCTTGGCCGAGATCCGCGCCGCAAGGCCCAGACCCAGCACCTGCTGCATGAGGCTGTCGCCCACGGCCATGCCTCCCGTGACCGCGAGGTGGTTGAAAGCCGCCTTGGCGAGGCGCAGGAACCCGAACAGGCCGGGCCGCCCGCCATAGATTCGCGAGAGGGTCCGCAACAGCCGCACCGCCGCGAAGACCACGAAGGCCACGTCCACGATGGCCCGGGGGCTCACCGCCGTGACGAGAGAGACCTGTTTCGCCGCCCCGGCAATGGCCCGCCTGGCCTGCAGATCGAGGGGTGCCAGCAGCTCGCGTTCGGCGATGGCGAGCCGGTCGTCCGCATCGATGATCTCGTCGGTGAGGCCGCGCAGGCGCGCGCTCCCCGGCGCCGCAGAGGCGCGGCCGCCATACAGGGTCAGGAGATCGGACACGATGCCCTTGGCGGCCTTGTGGTCCTTGACCGCAAGCGCGTCGATCGCGGCCTCCCTCAGGCCTTCGATCTTCTGCTCGCGCCAGATCCCCGCCACCTCGCGGCCGATGATGGCGAAGAACGCCAGGAGGGCGAGGATCGCGAGGCCGAGCGCCACCCAGCCGAGCCACGGCGCAAGGGCATAAAGCTCGACGATCAGGTTCTCGACCGCGAGCCCGAGGCCCAGCACGAGGAGGCCCGACAAGGCGGAGATCAGGATGCCGAGCCACGGGGCACGGCGCTTCTCGCCCATGGGCACCAGCACGCCGTCCGCGGCCTCGATCGCGTCGAAAGGCTCCTCCGTGACCTGCACGGCCCCGGCCGTGACATTCGGATCGTCGAGGCGATAGGCGCGAGGTTGACGGCTCATGCGAAGCGATCCCCAAGGAGGAATTCAAGGGCCCGGTCGAGGCGGATATGGGGCATCTTGGCCATGCGGCCCGCCGCATCGACCGGCAGTTTCGGCGGACGAAAGCGCGGAAATCGGAACGATCCCGGCGGGATAGCGCCCTGGAACACGGCCTCCGGCGTCTCCGGCAGCTCGCCCGGAAAGATCGCCGCTTCCGCCTCGCCGTCGAAGATCTCGTCCCCGACCCGCTCGCCGGCCTCGGGAACTCCGGCGACCGCCCGCAGGGTCTCGCGGCCCTCGCGGATGGTCGTCTCGCGGGTCGCCCGCACGGAGGCGAGCGCCACCGTCCCGACCCGCGCCCCGGCAGCCTCGGTCCGGCGCGAGGCGCGGTTCACGAGAAGGCGCAGGATCGCGTCCAGGCGGTCGTGATCCGTGTGGTGGATGTGATCGGCCTTGGTGGCCGCGAAAAGGACCCGGTCGGCCCGCGGCGAGAAAAGGCGCGACAGCAGCGTGTTGCGTCCGGTCCGGAACGCCATGAGCACCTGATCCAGCGCTTCCTCCAGTTCCGCGAGGGCCACGGGACCGGCGTCGATGGCCGCCAGCACATCGACGAGCACGATCTGGCGGTCGATGCGCTGGAAATGATCGCGAAAGAAGGGTCGGACCACATGGGTCTTGTAGGCCTCGAAGCGTCGCTCCATGAGGGCCGCGAAGCTGCCCGGCGCGATCGGCTGCCCGTGAGGCAGATCGAGCGGCGCGAAGGTCAGGGCGGGCGAGCCCGCGAGGTCGCCCGGCATGAGGAACCGGCCCGGCGGCGTGGTGGCGACGGCCTCCGAGCCGGCGCGCAGGGCCGTGAGATAATCCTTGAAGGCCTCGCTCGCCTTCGACGCGAGCATCTCGTCGGACGCCCCTGAAGGATCGAGCGCTTTCAAGGTTTCGTGCCAGCTCCCGGCAACAGGGACGCGATCGCGCTTGCGGCTTGCTTCGATCGTCTGCCGGGACCACTCGGCGTAGCCGGCATCGAGGAGCGCAAGGTCGAGCAGCCACTCGCCCGGGTAATCCACGATGTCGAGGGCGAGAGAGGCCGGCCCCGGGCGCCAGCCGGACTTGCGCTCGTATTCCACATCCACGCGCAACTCGCTGATCCGGTTGGTGGATTGCGGCCAGCGCCGGCTCTCCGTGAGGGCCGCCATGTGCTCCTCGTAAGGAAAGCGCGGCACCGCGTCGTCCGGCTGATGGGCCAGATGGGCCCGCCGGATCCGCCCCTCGGCGGAAGCCCGGAAGGCGGGCAGGCTCGTGCCGCGGGTGAGGTGATGCACGAGCGCGGTGGTGAAGACCGTCTTGCCGGACCGGGCGAGCCCCGTGACGCCGAGGCGGAGGGAGGGCTGGATCAGCTGGCCGGAAGCCTCCCAGATCGATTGCGCGGCGGACCCGGCGCGGGAGGCGAGATCGGTGATGACGGACACGAAGATGAACCTAATGCTCTCAAGCCAAGCTCGAAGGTGGGGCTTGAAGTCCTAACGTGCAAGACAGCGTCAGCGCTCCACGCTCGGCGCGGGGGTCCGGGAGAGGTCGGCCTTCCTCTCGTCGGACTTCGCATTCTCCTTCAGCCGCGCGGCTGCCCGTTCGACGGCTTCCTCCACCAGGTCGGGGCTGGCGCGCAGCGCCCCGAGCTCGAAGGCCGACATCGCCAGCATCACGTGGGTCAGGTTCGGTTGAGGCGTGCCGTCCTCGGCGAACAGCTTGAGATCGTCGGTGGGCTTCAACCCGAGACCTTCGACCATGCGGCCCGCATAGTTGCGGTGGCGCTGCTCCTCGGACGGACAGGCGGCAGCCACCTGAACCGTCCGGCTGGGCTTCGGGGCCGCAGAGGCGGCAACCGCCGGCTCCGTCGCCGGTCTGCGCCGGGCGATGGCCTGCGGCTGCGGCGCCTTCGCCTTCTCGCCCATGCCCTCGGCGATGCTCGGGACCCGGTACTGCGGCGACCGCGGCGCCATCGGAATCACCATGGACACCCGACCCGGCCTGCCTCCAGGGCCGGCTTTCGCCGTATAGCGCACGCCGCCGCCCGTCTTGCGGCGCGAGGCGAGGTACTGAGCCCGCACGGTGCCGCCGATGCCTCTCACCGCCAGCATGGCGATCCCGCCGATGCCCGTCGCGACGCCGCATTCGGCCGGAGCCCAGCGGCGAACGATGTCCAGGGCGGACTTGCGGTTGAATTCCAGGTAATAGCGTCGCAACAGGGTGGCGGCGGCGTCGGCTCCGTGATCGGCGGAGATGAAGCCGACATGGCCCTCGCCGTCGGTGGCGAGTTCGCCGTTCCAACGGGCGCTCTTGATGCACCAGTAGTTGTTGAGCTTGACGCAGCGGGTGACGAAGGGGCGCTCGGCCTTGAGAAGAGCCGCCATGGCCACGACGGGTTTCGGCTCCAGGGCCGCCATGGCCTCTCGGCGCCAGTTCGTGACTTCGCGACGCTCCGGCTCATAGCGCGCCTGCTGAGCGGCCGCCTCCCGGACAGGCCGCGAGGGCGTTTCGCCCGCACCGTGATCATCCCCGGGCAGGAGGGCACGCAGCGCAAGGGCGATCGCAAGAACCATCTGAGGCGTCATGGTAAGGATCAGCCCCCGCTTCGGCCGAAAAGGATGGAAAAGCTTTCAGGCAGAACGATGGTAGGGCCGATCGGTTCAGTCTCAATGCATGATGCTGGTCCTTCGGGCGCAATCGACGTCTCAAGCATCGGCCGCGTCATCGACCTCACGCCCGATGCTTCGAGCTTTTGCTTGGGAGCATCATGCATACGAAAGCGGGCCATGAGCGTGACCCTCCCCACGTCATCACCGGGCTTGTCCCGGTGATCCCGCTTCTGTAGGGCGCGGCGCTCTTCCGATCGGGATGGCCGGCACAAGGCCGGCCATGACGTGGGGAGGGTGTCGGCACGGGTCACACACCCTCCCACGTCATCGCCGGGCTTGTCCCGGTGACCTCGATCGCAAGACCGCCGAGCACATCGTGCAGACGAAAGCGGGCCTCGAGCGTGACCCGAACGATGCGCCCCTTCAGGATGTGAGCATCGGATCCGATGCTCTAGTCGTCCTCTCCGTTCCCGAGGGATTTGGGCGTCACGAAGCGCTCGAGAGTCCCGGATTTCGGCTTGATCGCGCTCCAGGCCTCAAGCGGGAAGTCGATGACGGCAAGGCCGGCGGTCGGGTATTTCTGTCCGAGCCGCAGGATCCCGTCGACATCACCCTCGCCGATGAGAAGCTTCGCGAGTTCCTCGAAGCCGGGATTGTGGCCGATCATCAGCAGGGTCCCGACCCCGGGCTCCACCTCCTGCACGACATCCATGAGCCGCCCGACGGGCGCCTCGTAGATCCTCCCGTCGCGGCGGGTCTCGATGTCGCCGAGGATCGACTGAACCCTCTCCCAGGTCTCCTCCGTCCGACGCGCCGGCGAGAGGATGACGAGATCGGGCTCCAGCCGCTCCCTCTTGAGATAGGTTCCCATGACGGGAGCCGCCTCCTGCCCCCGCTTGGCGAGAGGCCGGTCCAGGTCGAGGACACCGGACGGCCAGCCGGCCTTGGCGTGACGGAGGAGCAGGAGGCGAAGCATCAGCGCCCGTCCCGTCTGGCGATGAAGGCCAGCTTCTCGAACAGGCTCACATCCTGCTCGTTCTTCAGCAAAGCCCCATGAAGTGGCGGGATGAGCTTGCGGGTATCGCGCTCCCGGAGTTGCTCAGGGCCGATGTCCTCGGAGAGCAGGAGCTTGAGCCAGTCGAGCAGTTCCGAGGTGGAGGGCTTCTTGCGCAGACCGGGAACGTCCCGCACCTCGAAGAAGATCTTCAGGGCCTCCTCGACCAACCGGTGCTTGATGCCGGGATAGTGCACCTCGACGATCCGACCCATGGTCTCCGCGTCCGGGAACCGGATGTAATGGAAGAAGCAGCGGCGCAGGAAGGCGTCCGGAAGCTCCTTCTCGTTGTTGGACGTGATGATCACGATGGGGCGTCGGGCGGCCTTCACGGTCTCGCCGGTCTCGTAGACGAAGAACTCCATGCGATCGAGCTCGAGCAGGAGGTCGTTCGGGAACTCGATGTCGGCCTTGTCGATCTCGTCGATGAGCAGCACGGGCCGCACCTCGGACGCGAAGGCCTCCCAGAGTTTGCCCCGCTTGATGTAGTGGCGGATGTCGGACACCCGTGGGTCGCCGAGCTGGCTGTCGCGCAGTCGTGACACCGCATCGTACTCGTAAAGCCCCTGCTGGGCCTTGGTGGTCGACTTGATGTGCCAGGTCAGGAGCGGTGCGTTCAGGCTCCGGGCGATCTCCTCGGCCAGGACCGACTTCCCCGTGCCGGGCTCCCCCTTCACCAGAAGGGGCCGCTCCAGGGTGATGGCCGCATTGACGGCCACCGTCAGGTCCTCGGTCGCCACATAGGTGTCGGTTCCGGCAAAACGCGCCATTCTCACCATTCCTCGGTTTCTTCCAGACCCTAATTCCTGCCCCCGCCTTTCGGCAATCGCCTTCATAGGATAAGCCCATGACAAACGAACCGGGAGGACGATGACCTATGGCCAATAACCGCTACCACAAGGACCGCATCGGCAATCACAAGCTGCGCCCTGAGACCCTCATGCTGGGCTACGGATACGACCCGACCCTGTCGGAGGGCGCCGTGAAGCCCCCGGTCTTTCTCACCTCCACCTTCGTGTTCAACAGCGCCGAGCACGGCAAGGAGTTCTTCGATTACGTGGCGGGCCGCCGCGAGCCCCCGCAGGGCGAGGCCGCGGGGCTCGTCTATTCGCGCTTCAACCACCCCAATTCCGAGATCGTCGAGGACCGGCTCGCCATCTTCGAGGAGGCGGAGGCCGGCCTCCTGTTCTCCTCCGGCATGTCGGCCATCTCCACGACGATCCTGGCCTTCGCCCGGCCGGGCGACGTGATCCTTCACTCCCAGCCCCTCTACGGCGGCACCGAGACCCTGATCGCCAAGACTTTGGCCAACATGAACATCGGGTCCATCGGTTTCGGCGACGGCGTGGACGAGGCCGGCATCCGCGCGGCCGCGAAGGAAGCTCAAGCCAAGGGCCGGGTCTCAGTCATCATGATCGAAACGCCCTCCAACCCGCTCAACACGCTGGTGGACATCGCCCTGATCAAGAAGATCGCCGACGAGATCGGCGCGAGCCAGGGGCATCGCCCGGTGATCGTCTGCGACAACACCCTGCTCGGCCCCCTGTTCCAGAAGCCGCTCAAGGACGGGGCCGACATCTCGGTCTATTCTCTGACGAAATACGTGGGCGGCCATTCCGACCTGATCGCCGGCGCGGCGCTCGGATCCAAGGAACTGATGAAGACGGTGCGTCTGCTGCGCTCGGCCATCGGCACCCAGCTCGACCCCCATTCCTGCTGGATGATCGGGCGCTCGCTGGAAACGCTCGCCCTGCGCATGAGCGCGGCGAACCGGAACGCTGAAATCGTGGCGCAGTTCCTGCACGAGCACCCCGGTGTGGTGAAGGTGCACCATCTCGCCTATCTGCCCGCGGGCTCGCGGGCCAGAGAGGTCTATGAGGCCCAGTCCGACGCCCCCGGCTCGACCTTCTCTTTCGATGTCAAGGGCGGCGAGGCGGAGGCCTTCCGGGTGCTCAACGCGCTCCAGGTGTTCAAGCTCGCGGTGAGCCTCGGGGGCACCGAGTCGCTGATCTCGCACCCGGCCTCCACGACCCATTCCGGCGTGCCGAAGGCGACCCGGGATCGCCTCGGCGTTTCCGACGCCACGATCCGCGTCTCCATCGGGATCGAGCATCCGGACGACCTCGTGGCCGATCTGGCGCAGGCGCTGGCGACCCTGGATTAGCCATCGCCACCGACCCTATCGGGATCCCCGGCCACGCCGATCGGCATGGAAACCCCATGCGCTCATGTCGCGCCCACCATGCCGCCGGGCGCGGCATTAACCCCTTGCGCATCACTTGGACCTAGAAGGACAATATCTCTGACCGGAAGGAAGCAATGGCCGCTGCGATAGACCTGCACGCCTATCAGGAACCCATTCTTTTTCTGGCAACGGCAGGCATCGTCGTCCCCCTGTTTCACCGGCTCAAGGTCAGCCCGGTCCTGGGGTTCCTCGCGGCAGGCGCGTTGCTGGGTCCCTATGGGCTGGGGCGGCTCATGCCGAGCTATCCCTGGGTCGACTGGCTGACCTTCACGGACCCGGAGGGGACCTCCCGGTTGGCCGAGTTCGGCGTGGTCTTCCTCCTGTTCACCATCGGGATCGAGCTGTCCTGGCAGCGTCTGCGCCTCCTGCGACGCATGGTCTTCGGGTTCGGGACGCTTCAGGTCGTGCTCTGCACCCTCGCCTTGAGCCTGTTCGCGTACAAGAGCGTCGCCACCGTGACGGCCGCCGCCATCATCGGCATCGCCCTGGCCCTCTCCTCCACGGCCATCGTCCTGCCGGTCCTCGCGGAACAGAAGCGTCTCAATACCTCGCCGGGACGCGCGAGCTTCTCCGCCTTGCTCTTCCAGGACCTGGCCGTGGCGCCGATCCTGCTCACCATCGCGGTGCTGGACGTCCGGCAACCGGAGGTGACCACCCTGACCCTGGTCACGTCGCTCCTCCAGGCGGCGCTGGCGCTGGCCGTCATCGTGGTGCTCGGACGCATCGTCCTGCGACCGTTCTTCCAGATGGTGTCGACGACGAAGAGCCCCGAATTGTTCATGGCCGCCTGCCTGCTGGTGGTGCTGGTCACGAGCCTGGTCGCCGCCGCAAGCGGCCTGTCGATGGCGCTCGGCGCCTTCATTGCCGGCATCCTCCTGTCGGAAACCGAGTACCGGCGGGCCGTCGACACGACGATCCAGCCCTTCAAGGGCCTCCTGCTCGGCGTCTTCTTCGTCTCGGTCGGCATGAACCTGGACGTCGTCCGGTTTCTGGAGGCGCCGCTGACGATCCTGGGGATCGCCACTCTGGTGATCACCGTCAAGAGCGTCATCATCTTCTGGCTGAGCCGCCCCTTCGGGCTCAATGCGGCCGAGGCCGCCGAGACCGGGCTGCTGCTCGGCCCCGGCGGCGAGTTCGCGCTGGTCATCCTCGGCAGCGCGATGGCGGCCGGGCTCGTCCCGGGCGAAGCCGGCCAGAGCCTCCTCATCGTGACCACGCTTACCATGGTGGCGATTCCCTTCTTCGCCCGGCTGGGACGCCGCCTGAGCCGCCGGCTGGAGAAGAAGCGCGCCCTCGACCCGGCGATTACGGTTCCACCCCCGCCCGAGGAGCCCGGGCGTGTCATTGTGGCCGGCTATGGCCGGGTCGGCCAGCTCGTCGGCGACATGCTCCAGCGGCACAAGGTGCCCTACCTCGCCATCGACCTCGACCCGGCCCGCGTGGCCGAACAGCGCCGGGCCGGCAAGCCGGTCTATTTCGGGGACGGATCCTATCCCGAGTTCCTGCGCGCCTGCGGCATCGAGCAGGCACGGGCCCTCGTCATCACCCTCGATACGCCGAGCGCCATCGGGGCGGTGGTCGCGGCCGCCCGGCAGGAGCGGCAGGACATCACCATCGTGTCCCGGGCTCGCGACGACAAGCACGCCGCTCAGCTCTACGATCTCGGCGTCGACGATGCGGTGCCCGAGACCATCGAGGCCTCCCTGCAGCTGAGCGAGGCGGTCCTGACGGATATCGGCGTTCCGATGGGGTTGGTCATTGCCTCGATCCATGAGCGGCGCGACGAATTCCGCGAAGTTCTCAAGAAGAAGAACACCCGCAACCCGGAGCGCATCGAATTCAGGGCACGTCGGACGGTTGGAAAGTGAGGGCCCGGTCCGTGCGCCGGATTGGCCTTGACCTTCCTCCCCATTGCCGGACACTGGCCCGATGTTCCTGACCTTCTTCACTGAGCTGCGCGCGGCCAAGGTGCCGGTTTCCTTTCGGGAATACCTGTCCCTGCTGGAGGCGCTCGACCGTGACCTCGCGGAGAAGAGCGTTGAGGAATTCTACTACCTCTCCCGGACCTGCCTGGTGAAGGATGAGCGGCATTTCGACCGGTTCGACCAGGTGTTCGCCCAGGTATTCAAGGGCCTCGAGAGCATGGGCCATGCGCTCGACGCGAGCGGCATCCCCGAGGAATGGCTGCGCAAGCTCGCGGAGCGCTACCTCACGGAGGAGGAGAAAAAGCAGATCGAGGCCGTGGGCTGGGACAAGCTCTGGGACAACCTCAAGGAGCGCCTGAAGGAGCAGAAGGGCCGCCACCAGGGTGGCAACAAGTGGATCGGAACCGCCGGCACCTCCCCTTACGGCGCCTACGGCTACAACCCGGAGGGCATCCGCATCGGCCAGGACAAGAACCGCAACTTCCGTGCCGTGAAAGTGTGGGACAGGCGCGAGTTCAAGGATTTCGACGACAGCGTGGAGCTCGGCGTCCGCAACATGCGCATCGCCCTGCGCCGTCTGCGCCGTTTCGCCCGGACCGGCTCGGCCGAGGAGCTGGATCTGGACGGGACGATCCACGAGACGGCTCACAAGGGCTATCTCGAGGTGCGTCTGCGCCCCGAGCGCCGCAATGCCGTGAAGGTTCTGCTCTTCCTCGATGTCGGGGGGTCCATGGACTGGCATGTGGAGGCCGCCGAGGAGCTGTTCTCGGCCGCGCGCCTCGAGTTCAAGCACTTCGAGCACTTCTACTTCCACAACTGCGTCTACGAGAACCTCTGGAAGGACAATCGCCGGCGCTTCGACGAGGTGATCCCCACCCTCGACGTGATCCGCACCTACCCGTCCGATTACCGGGTGGTCTTCGTGGGCGACGCTTCCATGAGTCCCTACGAGGTCACCCATCCCGGCGGCTCGGTGGAGCACTGGAACGAGGAGCCCGGCCAAGCCTGGATCCGGCGCATTCTCGACCATTTCCCGAAAGCCGTGTGGCTCAACCCGGTGCCGCAGCCGCACTGGGGCTACACGCAATCCCTCACCCTGATCCGGCAGCTCTTTGCGGAGCGCATGTACCCGCTCACTCTCGAAGGCATCGACCACGCGATGCGGGAACTGGTCCGCTAGCGCATCGGACGGAAAAGTGGACCACGCTAGACCCTCGGAGGCAGAGCCGGTCGGGTTTGCGGAACGGATGCTGCGCCGCTAGAGCTGGTTCCACGTGAATGGAAGCAGCTCTCTTCTTTGCCTGGCCGCATTTTCTGACGGTGAACCGGATCCGCTTCACCGAAAAATGCTCTAAGAAGCCTCATGACCCAGACCTATACCCACAGCCCCAAGCCCTTCGGCGGGCCGATCTCCTTCACTCTCATGGGCGAGAAGCTCACCGTGGACTCGGGCCGCAAGGTGCATGAGGTCCAGCTCGGGGCCGTCAGCACCGTTCGCATGACGTTCGAGCCCGGCCGGCTGGCGCAGAAATCGTTCCGCACCAAGGTCGTCATGAGGGACGGCAAGTCCTTCACATTCAACTCGCTCGACTGGAAGAGCCTGGTGGAGGCCCGGGAGCTGACCCGGGAGTACCGCGCCTTCGCCCAATCCCTCTGCGAGGCCATTGCCCGGGCAAACCCCCGGGCGAGATTCGTGGCCGGGAAGCCCTTGGGGCTCTGGCTGCCCACCTCGGCGCTTGCCATCGCGTCGCTCCTCGCCATGGCCTATCTGATCTGGCAGGCTCTGCGCATGGGCGCGACAGGGGTCGCGCTGCTGGGAGCGCTGTTCGCGGTCATGGGGGTCTGGCAGATCGAGCCGATGATCAGGCTCAACAAGCCCCGCCCGTTCCGCGCCGGGGCATTGCCGGCGGAGCTCCTGCCGAAGGCTCCTTGAACGAGGGGCAATCCGCAACCTCTGTGATCTCTCCGCGTCATCACCGGCCCAGGGCCGGCCATGCCGTGGAGGGTGGCACCAGCCGGGTGTCTCATCCTCCCACGTCATCACCGGGCTTGTCCCGGTGATCCCGCTTGTCTGGAACGCCGCGCCCTTCCGATCGGGATGGCCGGCGAGAGGTGGGTCATGACTGGCCGGCCATGACGTGCGGAGGGTATCATCGCCGGGCCTGTCCCGGTGACCTCGATCGAAACACCGCCGAGCGCAATCTGCGGACGAAAGCGGGCCACGCTCGTGGCCCTTCGGGTCCGCACTCAACGATGCGCTAGCGCATCGTGCAGAAAAGTGGACTCGGTTTTCGCTTGCGGCCCGCTGGGTCCGCCCCGAACGATGCGCCGCTTAAGGAAGTGAGCATCGGATCCGATCCCAAAAGTGGGTCCACTTTTCACGTCCGATGCTCTAGGCTCGCACCACCAGCACCGAGCACCGGGCATGGCGCACGACCGTGGCGGCATTGGATCCGAGCAGGTAAGTCGCCATGGTCGGCCGATGCGAGCCGATGACGACGAGGTCAGCCCCGGTCTTTTCGGCCTCGTCCAGCACTTCGTTGTAAACGGAGCCGAGCCGGACCACGGCGGAGACGCGCTCCGCCGGGAGCGCCACCTTGGCGGCTAGGTCCGCCAGTCGCTTCTCCGCCTCGCCCTGCTGCTCCTCGTCGAAGGTCGGCGGCATGAACTCCATGTAGGTCACCGGGACGATGGCGCGCACATAGATCAGGCGCAGAGTGCCGCCCGAAGCCGTCGCAAGCTCCACCGCCTTGTCGATGGCGGGCTGCGCCGCTTCCACTTCCCCGAGGTCGACAGGCACCAGGATCGTCTTGAACATCGGCTTATCTCCGGATCAACCTTGGCGGGTCGGCGTGTGAACGACCAGTCCGTCGAGCTCGGGCCTGACGCGGATCTGGCATGACAGCCGCGAGTTGGGACGCACATCGTAGGCGAAGTCGAGCATGTCCTCCTCCATGGGCTGAGGCTGGCCTGTCGCAGCCTCCCACTCCTCTGCGACATAGACATGACACGTGGCACAGGAGCAGGCTCCCCCGCATTCTGCCTCGATCCCGGGAATGCCATTGCGGATGGCCGTTTCCATGACGGTTGCGCCCTCCTCCGCCTCCACGGTGCGGGCCGTGCCTTCGGAATCGATGAACGTAATATTGATCATTGCGGACCTCTGCTTGTCGGCGCATACTTATGACAGACTGCGCCGGAAGACGAGAGACGCATACGAAACCTGCCGTCTTTTCGCCGCAATTTTCCCCGGTAGAGCAGGTTACTAAGCCGTTAACGACGTTCATAAATGGCAGGGGACATCGGGTTCCCTTGTTTCAGATCGGCCGCTAGACTTGCTTGGTAAATGACAGATTACCGTGCGGAATTCCCAAGACAGGATCCCGCACCGGTTGGAGCCAGGCATTCACCTCGTCGTTGTAGGGAGTGAAGGCGGCTTCAACCATCATCAGTTGCGTCACGAGGGCGGATCATGGCGACCGAGAACAAGAAAATGAAGGACCCGGCCGAGGCAGCCTTGTCGGCTGTCGAGCAGGCGCTCAATCTTGAAGAGACTTTCGTGATCCACACACCGGAGCGCTCGGGCGGCAAGTCGTACGAGGAGCCGAAGCTGCCCGATATCGACGATCACGACTTCACCAAGGGTCCGTTCGGTCTCGGTTCCGATTCCCTGTCCGCCCAGGCAGACGACCACGACCCCAGGCTCGACGACATGGCCCGCTCCGGCTTCATCGCCCCCGACCGGAACTCCGTGGCCAATGACGACCGCCAGAACGTCGGCGTGATGCTGCAGGCCCTTCAGATCCGCCCCTCCCGCCGCGCTTACTGGATGGCCGCCCTCGCCACCCTGCTCTGGCTCGGGGGCGTCGGAGCCTTCGTCTATACGCAGGGCATTACGACTCCCGAACAACTGCTCGCCGCCTTCTCGACCTCGCAGCTGGCCCTCGCCGCCGTCGGGCTCGTGGCACCCGTCTTCCTGTTCTTCATCGCGGCGATGCTCACCGTCCGCTCGCAGGAGATGAAGATGGTGGCCCGCGCGGTCGGCGAAGTCGCCGTGCGTCTGGCCCAGCCCGAGAACTTCTCGACCGACGCGGTTCTCTCGGTCTCGCAGGCCGTGCGCCGCGAGGTCGCGGCGGTCGGTGACGGGGTCGAGCGGGCTCTCGCCCGCGCCGGCGAACTCGAAACCCTCGTGCGCAGCGAGATCTCGACGCTGGAGCGCGCCTATTCCGACAACGAGATCCGCATTCGCTCGCTCATCGACGAGCTCGTGGCGCAGCGCGAGGCCATCGTGTCGAACGCGGAGCGCGTGCGCGGCTCGATCACGGGGGTGCACCAGACCCTCATTCAGGATCTTGACGGCGCCAGCGAGCGCGTCGTGGCGGCCGTCAGCGGCGCCGGCGACAAGGTCACTGCCTCGCTGGAACAGCAGGGCGATCACATCACCCAGGCCCTCGGCCGCGCCGGGGAGCGCGTCGTCGAGGAAATGGCAAGCCGCGGCGTCGAGCTGGTGGAACGCCTCTCGGGCTCGAGCGAAGAGATCAAGAACGGCATCTCCGAAGTCGGCACCATCATCACGGGCGCGCTCGAGAGCAAGGCTCAGGACATCACGGGCGCCTTCGAGCGCACCGGCGATCTCCTGACCCGTCACCTCCAGGAAGGCGCGAGCCAGGTCACCCGCACGCTCGCGGAAACCGGCCGCGGCGTGATCGACGCGCTCGCCCAGCAGGGCAACGACGTGCGCGAGGCCTTCGAGTCGACGGCCCGCACCCTGGAAGACAGCTTCGCCCAGCGCGGCAGCGAGATCACGGAGAGGCTCGCAGCCACCGGCGGCGTGATTGCCGACGACATCTCGGCCCGTACCGCGGAAATGCGGGACCAGATCGCCGCCGCCGGCTCCGCCGTGGGCGAGGAGATCGCGACCCGCGGCGTGCAGGTCCGCGAGCAGCTCGCCGCCACCGGATCCGGCGTGGTCGAGGAGATCGTTCTGCGTGGCAACGAGTTCCGGGAGCGCCTGGCGACGACCGCAGCCGACGTGACCCGTGAGATCGACCAGCGCGGCGCCGAGGTGCGCGAGCAGCTCGAGAGCGCGGTGCGCCTTGCCGACGAATCCATCGGAACCCGCGTGGAGGATCTCGCCAATCGCCTGGAGACGGCGAGCCAGCGGGTCAGCGAGTCCGTGACCGTCCAGGGTCAAGCCCTGGAGACCAGCCTCGCTCAGGCCGGCGAGCGCGTCTCGCTGCTCATGGGCAATCAGGTCGAGGAATTCCGCACATCCTTCGAGTCGCGAGGGGAGGAATTCGCGCAGGCCCTTTCCCGCCACACCGACGAAGCGCATACCCGCCTGGCCACGACTGCCAAGGACATCGTTCTCGCCATCGCGTCCCAGGGGTCGCGCGTCAACGACGTGCTCAACCGCACCGCGGAAACCCTCTCCGCGACGGTCGATACCCGCACCCGCGAGATGGAAGAAACCCTGGGCTCGCGTCTCACTGCCTTCGAGGGCGTCATGGCCCGCGGCGGCGAGATGGCCGAGCGCATGTCCCGGGACGTGGGCAGCCTGACGGAGACGATCAGCGGCCGCTTCGAAGAAATGGACCGTCTCATCACCGTGCAGGGCCGCACCGTGGCCGAGTCCTTCGCCGAGCGCGCCCGCGAGGCGACGACCGCGATCGAGACCCAGCTTGCGGCTCTCGAGGAGCATGCCACCCGCCGCACATCGGAGATCGCGGTCAACTTCGACACCATCGTCGAGCGGGTCGATACGGTTCTCGGTGCCCGCTCCAGCGCCCTCAACGAGGCTCTTGTCATCCGCACCGGCGAAATGGCTCGTGTCATGGCCGAGGGCGGGCGCGACGTGGCGACCGCCCTTCAGGCACGCGTCGACGAGATCAGTCAGGCGATTGCCGCCAAGACCAATTCGATCGCCGATACCCTGGCGTCGAAGGCTGAACAGATCGGCGAGTCGCTGGATGGCCGCATCGCCACGATCAACGAGGTTCTCGGCACGCGCGCCGACGAGATCACGGCGACCCTCGGCACCCGCGCATTCGAGATCAACCAGACCCTCGGGAGCCGCGCGGAAGAGATCGCCAACGCCCTCAACCAGAGCGTCGCGATGCTCGAAGACCGGGTCGTCAACCGTCTCAGCGGCGTCGCCGAGACCATCGACGAGCGCGGACAGGCCGTTCTCGGCTCCTTGACCGGCCGCATCGACGAGATTCGCTCCCTCTTCGACACCCAGGGCATGTCCCTGGTCGAGAATCTCGGCACCCATGGCGACCTCATCGGCCGCGAAGTCGCAGCCATCAGCGAAGCCACCCTGCGCACCCTCGAAGAACGCAGCACCACCCTGCTCTCCTCCCTCCAGGAGCGCACGATGGAGATGACCGCCTCCTACGCGCAATCGACGGAGGCCATGCGCACCGCCATCGACGAAGGCACTCAGCAGAGTGTCCAGACCCTCGCCGGCACCAGCGACCGCCTGCGGGGCGAACTCACCGATGTGCTCGGCCGCCTGCAGGATGCCAATCGCCTGCTCCAGCAGGTTGCGGCCTCGGCCAGCAGCAATCTCGGCGCCGTCGAGGACGGGTTGGCCGGGCGGGTCCAGCACATCGAGTCGCTCCTCTCGGAAATCGCCACCCAGACGGGCCGTGCCTCCGACCAGGTGGCCGATCAGGTAGACGCGCTGCGCAATGTGTCCTCCGGGGCCATCCAGCAGGCGCTGGACCTGGCCCGGAGCCTCGAGGAGCGCGGCCGCGCGCTCACCGACACCACCCAGGATCAGGTGCGTACCCTCACCGAGGCGACGAGCGCTCTGGAGCGCGTCGAGGCGCGCATGAGCGAGGCCCTGTCCAGCCGCCAGCAGTCCCTGGACGAGCTCCTCGCCCGGATCACGGACCGTTCGCAGGAACTCGAAGCCGTCAACCGGTCCTTCACGAGTCTGATGGAGGGTTCTCTCGAGAACGCCGATGCCAAGGCCCGGCAGCTCGGTTCGGTTCTTGCCGCAGCCGCGGAGACGACGACGAACGCCATCGGCGAGCAGTTCGAGCGCATCCGCGCCACCACGGGCGAGGAAAGCACGCGCACGGCGGCCGCCCTGCGCACCAGCTACGAACAGGCGGCGGCCGAGATGACCGAGGCGCTGACCAGCGCCACCGCCAGGTTCCGCGATACCATGGGCGAACTCCGCGGCATGACGGGCCAGATCCAGCGGGAGCTGGAAGCCACCCGCGCGGAACTCCGCCGCGGCGTCGTCGAGCTGCCGCAGGAGACGCAAGAGGCGAGCGCCAACATGCGTCGCGTCGTCGCCGATCAGATCAAGGCACTCAACGAGCTGTCGGCTCTCGTGTCGCGCTCGAACCGCCTCGTCGATGCCGCCCCGGCTCCTCAGCCCCGCAAGGCGGCCGTCAACGAGACGCCGGTTGCCGCCACCATGGCGGCAGTCGCGGCCGCGGTCGAGCAGCGCATCGCGCAGACGCCGGCTCCCGGCCCGACGATCGCCCGGCAGGCCGAGCCTAAGCCTCCGGCCGCTCCGGCTCCAAGCCCTGCTGCCGCAAGCCCCGCTCCGGCCCCAAACCCCGCTCCTGCGCCGGTCCGCCAGGCGCAGCCGGCCGAGCGCCCGGCCCCCCGGCGGGACCAGGTGCCGGCCCGTGATGCGGGCGGCCGCGGCGGCTGGCTCTCGGACCTTCTCAACCGGGCCTCCCGCGACGATGACGTGGAACCGGCCCGCGCGCCGGCCAAGACCGAACGCGGCCGCACGGGCAGCCTTGAGTCCCTCGACTCGATCTCGGTGGATATCGCCCGGATGATCGATCACGAGGCCGCCGTCGAACTGTGGGACCGTTACCGTCGCGGCGAGAGCAACGTGTTCACCCGCCGTCTCTATACCCTGCAGGGTCAGCAGACCTTCGACGAGATCCGCCATAAGTACCGTCGGGATGAGGAATTCCGGCAGACGGTGGATCGGTATGTCGAGGAGTTCGAGCGGCTTCTGTCCGAAGTGTCCCGCGACGATCGCGACTCCATGCTGACGAAGACCTATCTCACGTCGGAAACCGGCAAGGTCTACACCATGCTGGCCCACGCAAGCGGGCGGTTCGAGTAGGAACTTTCAAAGCCGATCAGATGCGAAACGCGGCCTTCGGGCCGCGTTTCTGCTTTGCGGGCTTTAGAGCATCGGACGGAAAAGTGGCCCCGGTTTTCCGTCCTGACCGATGCTCTCATTCAAGAGGAAAGCATCGGATGGATCCCAAAAGTGCAAGTCCACTTTTGGGTCCGATGCTTTAGGGTTCTTGCTGGTGCCGTTGCGGCAAATCGAAGGGAGTTCGGTGCCTGTATCCGGCTCGACCACCGGCGTCGGGCTGCCCCGCCCAGGGGGATGGGAAGAAACGTTCGGTCGTGTGAGGGGTCCGACCCGACCTTGTTCTCAATCGAAGGTGTAGCGGACGCCGACGCGCACCTCGTGGGCGCCGATCGACTCCATCTCCAGTCCGGCACCGTTGTCAAAGGTGCGGGTTTTCACGTCACCCAAACTCACATAACGGTATCCGAGATCGAATGGGACATTCGACGACAACTGGTATCCGACACCGGCCATCAATGCCCAGGCCAGACTGAAGTTGTCGCCGCCGGCGATCGATTGCGAGTCGCCGACCCCGGTCTGCGGATCGTCGATCGTCAGCACCTGGTCAGAGAGAACGTTGTGGGCCACGCCGATGCCGGCGCCGACATAAGGCGTCACGCCCATCACCGGTCTGAAGTCCAGATAGCCGTTGGCCATGATCGTCGAGGATTGGAACCGACCGGAATCCGCAAGGGACGTCGTGCCGGGACCAGGGGCCAGCACGGCACCTTTGAACCGGGCGTCAAACGTGTGATCCAGCGTCATCTCCGCCCGGACATTGGCATTGAAGCGGTATCCGACCCCCGCGCCGACAACAGCGGCAGGGTCCAACCTTTCACGGCTGAGGTCACCGGTGACAGGCTGGGTTGCAACGTCCGCCTCCGGATGTTTGTACCCGACATAGCCCAGGGTCCCTCGCAGATACCAGCCGCGGGAGGTCTCCCGATAACCGCTCATTGCCGGGGAAGGCACAAAGACGCGGGAGAGGTCGGCAGCCGAGGCAGCGGAACCTGCTGCGGCGAAAAGGCCAAGGACGGCCGCAATCTTGATGAATTGCATAGGGGATCTTCTTCACACGGCAAGCCACACGGACTGACGAGAACCCTCGGCAGTATCGTTATTATGTGTCTACAGCCTGAAGAAAACGTTAACCTTGAATCGCCGCATCGTGAGCCGCGACCTGACGAAGCCGAAACCCATCGACGCATACGGTCGTTGCAAGCTTTCACAGCTGCAAGTCGGCCGGACTCGTCAGTGTTCGCCGCCGGCGCAACCTCAACACTGCGCGCTTCATGAAGACGAGAGCATCGGACGTGAAACGTGGATTCACGTCCGATGCTCCACTCTTGGCTGGCGCATCGTTCGGGGCGGGCCCGGAGGGCCGCCTCAGCGGCCCGCTTTGGTCCGCAGGATGCGCTCCGCGGTCGTCCGATCGCCTTCACCGGACAGCCTCGGTGATGACGGGGAGAAGGTGGCATGGGCCGGCACTGACACCCGCCACGTCATGGCCGGCCTTGTGCCGGCCATCCCGATTGCCCGATGCTCACATCCTGAAGGGGCGCATCGTTCGGGTCCCGAGCGTGGTCCGCTCGCGTCCGCACGATGCGCTCCCCCCTCGGCGAGCAGTGCCGGGACAGTCCGGACGGATCGATGTCCTTGCGGCTTGGCAATAACAGCTATGCAATTTCGCAAGATGCGAGAGAAGTCTCGCTACGGAAGAGGCTCCCAAGCCGGCAATTCGTCATCAAAGGAATTTTTGCCTTACCGACCAGATAAACCTATGTAAACAATGAAGTTTTATCGGCCAGCGCCTCGTATCGGGCCATCAATGCTGGTGATCGGGCGCGATCTTTGTAACTCTTGTTCCAGGAGCTTCCCGCGGACGACCTTAGCAACTCGTCCATGTCCACGGTGCGTTCCCTATAATCCGCTCTTTGTTTCCCGCCTACGGAATTATAACACTATATCATTCTACAGCGCATTGACCTGACCCGCGCGTCTGTCTGGAATCCTTCGCAACCGGGCTCACGTCCTTGCTCGAATCGCGACCGAAACGATACATCAGCATTGGAGAAGGCCATGCGTATAGGCCAGCGGGTCGACAAGGTAACGAAGGCCTACCTCAACGGCGGCAGCGCTACGGCCCCGACATCTCTGTCCATCGATCTCCCGCCCCTGAACGCGCCTTCTCCGGACGGTTCGGCTCCCCCGCAATAGGATGCGGAGCCGCAAGTCCGCGCAAGACCACGACCGGACTACCGGATCTGGGCTCCCAAGACCTGGAGCCCAGATCCGGTTTTGAATGGCGGCCGGATCGGTCAGCTCGGGACTTTGTCCTTGTCGGGCGCCTGCGACTGGCTGCCGACTTCGCCGGGCTCCTCACGTCGGGGCAGCGGGCTTGAACTCACCCACCGCACGATGTCGAGCATGACGATCGACAGGGCCTCGTCGAGAGCGCGGGCGGCATTCGGCGCGTCCACGGCGCTGGCCGGGACGCTGGCGCGGAAGATGCGGCCGTTGACGATGCGACCGTTCTGATCGCTGACGATCTTCACGGATATCTCGGCCACGGCCATGTTGTCCGGAGTGGCGATCTCGAACCGGCGCAGCTCCGAGACGAGCTGAACGTCCGCGACGGCGCCGCTGCTCGGCCTCGAGACGCCCCGGAGCTGGGAAGCGTTCTCGAAGGTGTTGATCAGGCGGGTCTGGATCAGCCGCGGGAGATTGTCCGCCCATTGGCCTCCGCCGATGAACGACACGGAGCCGCTGGCATCCTTCACGAGGATCTGCTGGGTCGAGAGCGCCTGCAGGGCCGCAGGTTCGTTGACCAGGACCTGAACGCCTGCCGCGCCCCGGATTCGGGAGGTCGGCGCCGACAGGTCGAACGTGGCCGGCGCCGGCCCTGACGAGCAGGCGCCGGTCAAGGCGGCCAGAACCAACGCCGGGGCAAGGCCCCGAAGCAGGCAGGCTCGATTGTTCAGGGGGGTTAACACGGAGGATCCACGCATACTGGTTACTTAACGGCGTCCACTATACTCGGGGAGATTCGAACGGCCACCGAAAAGAAACTGCTGTGGATTACGCTCGATGCTCCTGACGGCGCGGCTGATGTCCCCCAGGGTGCGACGCCCCTCGACCGCCAGAGCCTCGTATTCCCTCAGGCCCGATTCCGTGAAGCGGTTGACGCCACCGAGAATGCCCTGGATGCCTTCGGTCCGGGTGTTGAGGTCGTTGGCGAGGTCACGCACGGCCACGGCCGCCGAGCGGATCTCGTCGAAGGCCCCCTTCCCGGCCTCCCCGGACGCCGAGCCGAGGAACTTCTCGGCCCCGGCCAGAACGGCATCGATCTTGTCGGCGGACTTGTTGAGCTTCTCGGTGATCGAGCGCGCCTCCTGGATGGCCTTGTCGATGTCGGGGCTGCGACGGCTCAGGGTCTGGGTGAAGGTGTCCACGTTCTCGACCGTACGGCCGATCTTGGCCGGGTCGACCGCCTTGGCGATCTCGGCGATCTCCGCCACGGCCGAATCGAGCTTCGGGGCGGTCTCGTTGAGACGGTCGATCAGGCTCGCCGCGTCCTTGAGCGCCTCGCTCACGACCTGGCGGTTCTCCCCGAGGGCCGCGGTGAAGTTGTCGACGTTCTCGACGATGCGGGAAACGCGCTGGCCGTCGATGGAATTGGCCACCTCTTCGACCTTGTCCACGGTGCGCCCGACCTTCGCCGGATCGATGGCCTTCGCGATGTTCGAGATATCTCCGACGGCGCTGTCGAGCTTCGGGGCGGTCTCGTTGAGACGGGCCACGAGGCTGTCCGCATTGCGCAAGGTGTTGGTGATGGCCTGCCGGTTCTCGCCCAGGGACTGGGAGAAGCCCTCGACGTTCTCGACGATGCGGGTCACGCGCTGCGGATCGACGGCGCGCACCACCGCGTCGACATTGGTCGCCAGGGTCTCGAGCTTCTCGGCCAGAGGCCCGACCTTCTCGGCCGCCTGACCGATCTGGGCCAGGAAGCGGTCGATGCCCTCCGAGTTCTCGCCCAGAGCCTGGGAGAAGCGCTCCACGTTCTGGATCGTCCGGCTGATGGCCCCCTCGTTGTCGGAGACGACCCGCCCGACCCGCTCCAGGACGTCGTCGGCCCGGCGCGCGATGTTGCGCGCCGTCTCGATCAGATCCTGGAAGTCCGAGCGGTCGGCGAAGATCGTCGGCATGGGCTGGCCGGGACCGGCCACGAGCGGCGGGGCGCCCGGTTCGCCGCCGGACAGGCCCACATTCGCCACGCCGGTCAGGCCCTGGTATTCCAGGCGGGCGCGGGTGTCGGACCGGATCGGCGTATTGCTGTTGACCGTCGCGATGGCGACCACGCGGCGGGGATCCTCCGGCAGGAGGTCCAGGCCCGTCACCTCGCCGACGCGCAGGCCGTTGAAGGACACGCTGGACCCTTGTGAGAGCCCGGAGACCGAGCCGGAAAACACGATGCGGATGCTCTGGCGCGCCTGCCCCCGCTCGCCTCCGGAGAACCAGTAGACGAAGCCGAAGGCGGCTGCGATCACCGCCAGGGTGAAAAGGCCGATCAAGGCGTAGTTTGCACGCGTTTCCATCGTTACCCTTACGCGCCGCCGGCCATGACCGCGCGTGCCCGTTTCCCATGAAAATAAGAGCGAAGCCACGGGTGATCCGATTCCAGCATCACCTCGATGGGACCCTCGGCAAGAATTTTTCCCTCGCCGAGAGCCGCTATCCGGTCGCAGACCGAATAGAGACTGTCCAGGTCATGGGTTACCATGAATACGGTCAGGCCTAAAGTCCGCTGTAACGTCGCAATCAGGTCGTCGAACTCGCCTGCTCCGATGGGGTCCAGCCCCGATGTCGGCTCGTCGAGGAAAACGATCTCAGGGTCGAGGGCCAGCGCCCTCGCCAGGGCGGCGCGCTTGATCATGCCGCCGGACAGCTCGGAGGGCAGCTTGTCGGCCGCGTCGGGGTTCAGCCCCACCATCTCGATCTTGAGCATGGCCAGTTCGTCGAGCAGCCGGTCCGACAGGTGCAGATATTCCCGCATCGGGACCTGGATGTTCTGCTTCACGGTCAGGGCCGAGAACAGCGCACCCTGCTGGAACAGCACGCCCCAATGCCGCTCGAGCTGGCGGCGTTCCTCGGGCGACAGGTCGTCGAGGTTCTGACCCAGCACCTGGATGGTGCCAGCCCGCTTGGGCACGAGCCCGAGGATGGCCCGTGTGAGGACCGACTTGCCCTGGCCCGAACCGCCGACGAAGCCCAGGATCTCGCCGCGGTAGACGTCGAGATCGAGCCCCTTGAGGATCGTTCTCTCTCCGAAGCCGACTTCGACCCCCCGGGCGCTGATGATCACGTCGCGGTTCTTGGTCGGGTCGGAGGGGCGCCGTTCGAGCATCATGTCAGTAATTTATCGCTGCGAAGAACATGGCGAAGACGCCATCGAGCACGATGACCATGAAGATGGCCTTCACCACGGAGGACGTCACGTGACGCCCGAGGGACTCGGCCGAGCCCTCGACCGCCAGGCCCTCCAGGGTGGCGATGATCCCGATCACCAGCGCCATGAAGGGGGCCTTGATCATGCCGACCAGGAAGGTGTTCAGGCTGACCGCGGCCCGGAGGCGGTTCAGGAAGATGTCCGGGCTGATATCGCCATAGACCCAGGTGGTCAGTCCGCCGCCGACGAGCGCCGCGATCGACGCGATGAAGGTGAGGAGCGGAAGCCCGATCACCAGCGCCATGATTCGCGGCACGATGAGAACCTCGATGGGATCGAGGCCCATGACCCGCAGGGCGTCGATCTCCTCCCGCATCTTCATGGAGCCGATCTCGGCCGTGAACGCGGATCCGGAGCGGCCCGCGACCATGATCGAGGTCAGAAGGACTCCCAGCTCGCGCAAGACCAGGATGCCGATGAGGTCGATGACGAAAGGGGTCGCCCCGAACTTCACGAGCTGGAAAATGCCCTGCTGCGAGACGATGCAGCCGACCAGGAACGAGATCAGCACGATGATCGGAACGCCCCGATAGGCGATCTGCTCCAGCTGGTTGATCACCGCCGTCCCGCGGAAGCGGCGGGGATGGACGATCACGCGGATCAGCGCGGCAATGAGCTCGCCCAGGAACCCGACGCCGCCGACCATGTCCCGGCCGGCGCCGGCGACGCTCCGCCCCACATCGACGAGGAAGTCGACCACCCGGGAATGCCGTGGCTTCGACGGGCCCTGGAAGTCGCGGAAGGCCGCTTCGTCCAGCAGGATCTTCTGCTCCGGCGTGGCATTGGCGAAATCGACCTGTCCCTTGCCGGACATTTCGTGGCGCGTGCGGTTGAGCGTCCAGGCGCCGAGGGTATCGAGACGCTCGACGCCGCTCAGGTCGAGGACGAGGGGAAAGGCTTCCGCGTCCGTTTCGATCTCCTGGACCAGGGATTCGACCGTCTGGGCATGAGGCGCCGTCCACGGACCGGAGAGCCGGGCCGTCGTCTGCCCCCCGGCGCGGTCGATTGCGACTTCCGGCTTTCGAGCCAAGGTGCCCTGCGCCACGATCATCCCTTCGGCATTGATTCCGCTTGGTGATAGCGTGTCATTGCGCCACAAGTCGAGACGAAGTTAAGCAGAGATCGAAGAGAATGCGCACCCTCACCGTATCCATCGACCGATTCCCGATTGCCGGAACATTCACGATCGCCCGCGGCTCTCGCACGGAAGCCGTGGTGGTCACCGCGACGATCGCCGAGAACGGGGCGGTCGGCCATGGGGAATGCGTGCCCTACCCCCGCTACGGCGAGACGGTCGAGGGTGTGGCGGCAGCCATCGAGGCCATCCGGCCGCAGATCGAGGCGGGACTGAGCCGGGAGGCGCTGCAGGGCCTCATGCCGCCGGGCGCGGCGCGCAACGCGGTCGATTGCGCTCTCTGGGACCTGGACGCGAAGCGCTCCGGAATCCGCGCCCACCTGACCGCCGGGCTGACCCGATGGCCGCCGGCGACCACGGCCTACACGATCAGCCTCGGCTCGCCCGAGAGCATGGCGGAAGCCGCCGCCAAAGCGGCCGACCGGCCGATCCTCAAGGTGAAGTTCGGCGCGCCCGACGGCGATATCGACCGGATCAGGGCCGTCCGCCGGGCGGCGCCCCAGGCCACCCTGATCGCCGACGCCAACGAGGGCTGGACCGAGGAGAACCTGGAGCGACACCTCGCGGCCTGTGCCGACGAGGGCTATGCCCTGGTGGAACAGCCTCTGCCTGCCAAAGCCGACGGGCATCTCGGCCGGATCTCGCGCCCCGTCCCGATCCTGGCCGACGAGAGCGTCCATGACCGGGCGAGCCTCGACCGGCTCGTCGGCCTCTACGAGGTCGTCAACATCAAGCTCGACAAGACGGGCGGCCTGACGGAAGCCCTGGCGCTCGCCGACGCCGCGGAGGCCAGAGGCTTCTCCCTCATGATCGGCTGCATGGTCGGCACCTCGCTCGCCATGGCGCCGGCCCTGGTTCTCGCGCCGCGCGCGCGCTTCGTCGATCTCGACGGTCCTCTCCTCCTCGCGAAGGACCGGGAGCCGGGCCTGCGCTACGAGGGCAGCATCGTCTATCCGCCGGAGCCGGCCCTCTGGGGCTGACCCCTTTGGAGGCGGACCACGACCAGCATCAGGATGAGCCCGATGGCGCCCAAGGGCGCCATCGCGGCGAAGACGCCGGCCCCCGCCTGGCTGTAGATCATGCCGCTGACGATCGTCGAGGCCGCAATCGCAAGAGCCGTCAGGGAGCCGTAGATTCCCTGCGCCCGCCCCCTCGCCTGCATGGGCGCCATCGCCGCCAGGGCCGCCATGGTGCCGATATGGGTAGCCGCGAAGGACAGGCTGTGCATGGTCTGCAGCACGACCGTGACCTCCGCCCCGGGCCCCAGGGACATGATGCTGAACCGGACAACCGCGGCGGCCGATCCCAGCAGGATCAGGCCGATGCCCGACGTTCGGCCGACATGGCGCCCGAGATAGAGGAAGACCAGGATCTCGGCGATCACGCCGGCGGCCCAGAAATAGCCGATGACCGCGTCGGAGAAGCCGGCGGAGCGCCAGTAGATGCTGGCGAAGGCGTTGAGCGCCCCATGGCTCGCCTGCGTGGCGGCTCCTGCGATCAGCACCAGCCACAGGATCCGCGGGAGCTTGGCCGGAGCTGTCACGTGCGGCGGGCCGCTGGGGCCGGCGGGTTCGGGAACCTCCTTCGGGACGGCCATGAGCGTGGCCGAGAGCCCCAGGACCGGAATGAGTGTCAGGGCGACGATCACGACGTCCGGACCGAAGGCGCCGACCAGATATCCGCTCACGATGCTGGCGATGAAGAACGCGACCGAACCGGCGCCCCTGATCCGGCCATAGTTCAACCCCGGATGGCGCTGGACCGCGTTGGTCGAGACGAGATCGTTGCCCGGGATGACGCAGGATTGCGCGACCGCCACGAGGGCCACCAGGACCATGATCAGGGCCGCATTGTCGACCAGCAGGAACAGCGGAAAGCCGATCAGCTGGCCGAGATGGCTGGCCAGAAGCAGCCGCCTTGCCCCGAACGACCGGTCCGCCAGGCTCAGGAGCGGCGCGGTCGCCAGGATCCGTACGATGATCGGGATGGCCACCACGAGCCCGATGACGGTCGGGGACAGCGCCTTGCTCTGCAACCACAGGGGAAAGAACGGGAGGTAGATTCCGTGGCTGGTGAAGCTGGCGGCCTGCAACGCGCCCAGGCGGAGTTCGAGAGCTTTCAGCGGATGCATCAGGACAATGGTCTTCTGAGGTCTGTCAACGGAGCGAAAGGAGCAAGAACGCGGTGCAAGACTACCCCTGAAGGCCTTGCAGGGGTTGAGCTTGCGAGCGCTTTGCGCACATCTGTTGGGGACAGGAATCAAACCCGGCCGAGATGGATTGCGCAACCATGCCCGATGAAGAGACCAACGTCACGTTCGGCGACCTGGATTTCGACACCATCGAAACGGCCGTCATGGAGACGGCGCGAGGCCGCTGGTTCCTGAAGGAATTCGCCAGGCGCAACCGCCATGCGGACACGCAAGCCATCCTCGAGGCGCTGAGCCGCCTGAAGGAACAGCCGCTCGACGCCGGGGCGGCCGAGCCCTTCAGGGCCGTTCTCGAGAAGCTGGTTGCCCTGATCCGGCAGACCAAGGCGGAGGTCCGGTCCTTTCCGGCGCTCGACGCCGGCGACCCCATGAACGGCCTCTCGGAGGCGGAATTCCAGGAAGCGGCCGAGCAGCGCATCCGGCGCCTGGTGTCGACGCTTCATGACGTGGAAACCGCGGTCCAGAGCCTGATCGATCACAGCCGCGTGGAGATCGACCGGACGGAAGTCACCTTGGAAGCCGGCCCTTTCGAGGGTGAGAAGGTCCAGCATCTCCACCCGCACCCTGCCTTCCTGATGTAGAGGCAGCTAGTGATCGGAATGGGCCTTCTCGATATTGGAGAAGAACTGCCGGGCGCTCTCCTGCCAGGTGAAGGTCTCGCCATAGGCCCGACACCGCTCCTGCGGGATTGCGAGGGCCCCGAGGGCGGCCTCCCGCAGATCCCATGAGAGGACGCCGCAGCCCGACGGTCCGATCACGTCGAGCGGGCCCGTGACCGGGAAGGCCGCGATCGGCAGGCCCGACGCCAGGGCCTCGATCAGCACGATGCCGAACGTGTCGGTCAGGCTCGGGAACACGAAGACGTCCGACGAGGCGTAGACCCGGGCCAGATCCTCGCCCGTGAGAGCCCCGAGGAACCGGGCCTCGGGATAGGTCCGCTCGAGGTCCATGCGGGCCGGGCCGTCCCCGACCACGACCTTCGCGCCGGGCAGGTCGAGGCTCAGGAACGCGTCCAGGTTCTTCTCCACCGCGACGCGCCCGACATAGAGGAAGATGGGCCCGGCCGCGTCCAGGATCCGGTCGGTTCGGGGCCGGAACAGGCCGGTATCGACGCCCCGGGTCCAGCGCATGATGTTCCCGAAGCCGCGCCCGGCCAGCTCCCGCTCCAGGGACGGCGTGCTCACCATCATGGCGCGGGCGGCCCGGTGGAAGCGCCTCAGCGCCCCGTAGGACCAGGCCTCCGGGATCCTGGTGCGGGCCGCGACATATTCCGGGAACCGCGTGTGGTAGCTCGTGGTGAAGGCCCGCTCCTGGCGGGCGCAGGTCAACCGGGTCGCGAGCCCGATGGGTCCTTCCGTGGCGATGTGGACATGGGTCGGCCGGACGTCCTCGAGAATTCCCGCGACGGATCCGGGTCCCACCAGGGAGAGGCGGATCTCCGGATAGGTCGGCATGGGGACGGAGCGGAACCGCTCGGGCGTGAGGAAGACGACCTCGGCGCCGAAGCGCGGCGCCTCGACGGCCATGTGTTCCAGGGAGCGGACGACCCCGTTGATCTGGGGCCGCCAGGCGTCGGTTGCGATCAGGAGGCGCATCAGGCGGCCTTTTCGCTGATGGCCGGGGCGGCCAGGTCCGGTTCCCGGGTCACCTCCAGCTGGACCTCCGTCCATCGGATGAGCTGGAACGAGCCGTCGTAGTGCTCGACCACGGCCGTGCAGGACTCGACCCAGTCACCCGTGTTCACGTAGGCGACCCCGAACTGGTCATGCATGGTGGCGTGATGGATATGCCCGCAGATCACCCCGTCGGCCTGCTGCCGGTGCGCCTCCGCGGCGAGAAGCTCCTCGAACCGGCTGATGAAGTTCACCGCGTTCTTGACCCGCAGCTTGGCCCAGGACGACAGCGACCAGTAGGTCAGCCCGAGGCGGCGCCTCACCATGTTGAGATAGGTGTTGACGAAGAGCGCCGCCGAATAGGCTCCGTCTCCGAGGAGGGCCAGCCAGCGCGCATGCCTGACGACGAGATCGAACTGGTCCCCATGGATCACGAGGTAGCGCTTGCCGTCGGCGGTTTCGTGCACCGCGTAATCGGCCAGCTCGATCCCGCCCAGATTGACCCCGATATAGTCGCGCAGGAACTCGTCGTGATTGCCCGGCAGGTAGATGAGGCGGGCGCCTTTGCGAACCTTGCGCAGGAGCTTCTGGACCACGTCGTTATGGGCCTGCGGCCAGTACCAGCCGGATTTCAGCTTCCAGCCGTCGACGATGTCGCCCACGAGATAGATCGTGTCGGCGTCGTAGGCCTTGAGAAAATCCAGCAGCGCGTCCGCCTGGCAGCCCTTCGTGCCGAGATGGAGGTCGGACAGGAACAACGTCCGTACGCGCAGAGCATTCACATCCTGAGCCATGGGCTTCTCCGGCGGGCTTGCTGGAGAACAGCCAAACGGATTCGCGTCTCGTCGCCGTGACGGTTTTCCTGCAGATTTGTGACGGCAGCCCCTGCCCCGCAGTCCAGGGCCGGTCCGACGGAGCGCGCCCTCCCTCTGCCGTCACCGACAGGAACGCCACCGTCTCCCCGTCATCACCGGGCTTGTCCCGGTGATCTCGATACGGTGAAGCGCCGCACCTCACCGCATCGGGATGGCCGGCACAAGGCCGGCCATGACGTGCGGAGGGTGGCAGGACAGAGAGGGGTCAGGGTGGCCCGGCCATGACGTGCGGAGGGGCGGAGGACGGGGCAGCTTGAACGGGCGAGCGCGGACAGGCGCTGCGTCCCGGTCCCGCCTCGGGCGAAAAGTCCGGTTCCCAGAACGGACGGTTTGCCGTAGAGCCGTGTCGTCGGATCGGCGGAGATCGTGGATGAACGGACCTGACATCGTCGGGCTGGTCGGGGTTGTGGCCTACCTGTCGGCCTATGGGCTCTTGCAGCTCGGCGCCCTGAAGGTCGAGGACAACCTTTATGCCCTCCTCAATGCCCTGGGAGCGCTGCTGATCCTCTACTCCCTGCTGTTCGACTTCAACCTCGCGTCCTTCGTGACCCAGACGGCATGGCTGATCCTGACGGCGATCGGATTCGTCCGATCCCATGTCAAGCGCTCGCGGGCGGTCCAATCCTGAACCCTTGCCCTCACCCCCTGCCCTGAAGCCGCATCCGAACCCATGCGCCGGGCGCAGGGGTTTGCGCACCGATTGGGGGTTCACGGGACGGCCCGTCCGTGGTTGGCTGCACCCTTCCAAGCGACGCCAGCCGTGAAAACCCCTCTCCCGTGAAACCTCTTCTGGGGATCTCCCTCAAAGTCACCTCCGCCGTCGTCTTCACGATGATGTCGGCGACCCTCAAGACGCTCGCCGCCCGCTACCCTGTCGGAGAGATCGTCTTCTTCCGCTCGGCCTTCGCCCTGCTGCCGCTGCTGCTGTGGCTGGGATGGCAGGGAGACCTCGTCAACGCGGTGCGGACGCGGAACGTGGTCGGTCACTTCAAGCGCGGGTTCATCGGCACGGGTGCCATGTATCTCGGGTTCGCCGCCCTCTCCTACCTGCCGCTCCACGACGCCATCGCGATCGGCTATGCGTCCCCCCTGATCGCGGTGATCCTGGCGGCGCTCCTCCTGAAGGAGACGGTGCGCGCCTACCGGTGGACGGCGGTCGGCATCGGGTTCGTGGGCGTGCTGATCATGCTGTCGCCCTATCTGAAGGTCGGAACTTTCGGCGCGGACCTGAACGCCGGTCCCACGCTCGGCGCCATGCTGGCCCTCACCGGCGCCTTCTGCTCGGCCGGCGCCATGATCCAGGTCCGGCGCCTGACCGACACGGAGAAGACCGGCGCCATCGTGTTCTACTTCTTCATCATGGCGTCCGGCCTGTCGCTCTGCACCCTGGCGCTGGGCTGGCGCATGCCGGATTCCACGGACCTCGCCCTGTTCGTCCTCATCGGTATCCTGGGTGGCGTCGGCCAGATCCTGGTCACGCAATCCTACCGCTATGCGGACACCTCGGTGATCGCGCCGTTCGAATACACCACCATGATCTGGGCGCTCCTGTTCGGCTGGTTCATGTTCGGTGACCTGCCCACCCTGACCGTGCTCGTCGGCGCCGCCATCGTGGCCGCGACCGGCCTCTTCATCGTCTGGCGCGAGCACCGGCTCGGGCTCCTGCGGACCAGGGCCCTGCAGGTCGCGCCCCAGAGGCCCGGGGTCTGAACCTGAAAAGCGAAGGCCATGCGCCTCCGGCGCTTGACCCGTTCGGCCGATTCCCGCACAACCGTTTTGAGGAACGAACGTTCTCTATTTCGGAACAGAGGCAGTGATGGGCGTCGAGGGCAAAGAGCGGAGCCGGGACCTGGAGACGGGTGCGCAGGTTCTGTCCGGCAACATGGGCAAGACGATCCAGCGGCTGCGCAAGGCCTACAACCTGTCCCTGTCGGAACTCGCCGAACAATCCGGCGTGGCGAAGTCGATCATCAGCCAGATCGAGCGCAACGAGACCAACCCGACCCTCGCCACCATCTGGCGGCTGAGCCAGGCTCTGGACGTCTCCATCGAACGGGTTCTCGCCTCCGGGGACGAGGAGCCCTTCATCGAGAAATCCTCCAAGGCCGACACCCCGATCCTCGTGTCCGAGGACGGCAAGATGCGCCTGGCCATCATCGGCTGGCTCAAGACCATCGAGTGGCTGCAATGGTACGACGTGCAGTCGGAGCCCGGCGGGGTGCTCGATTCCGACAGCCACCAGCGCGGCTCGGTGGAATGCCTGTCGGTCCTGGAGGGCGAGTTCGAGGTCGAGGTCGGCGGCGTGATCCAGCAGGCGAAGGCCGGCGAAAGCCTGCGCTATCGCTGCGACCGTCCCCATTCGGTGCGCTGCATCGGCGATGCGCCGGGCCGGGCCACCATGGTGTGCATCCTGAAGGCCGCCGTGATGGATTGACGCCCGGGGCTTCGCCTCCCGGGTCGTCCAGATCCGACACCCTCCGACGTCATGGCCCGGCTCGTCCCGGCCGTCCCGATCCGGCGAGGCTCCACGCTTCAGACAACCGGGATCACCGGCACGAGGCCGGTGATGACGGAGGGAAGCAATCGTTGGAGCCGTCCCCGACGCGGTCGAGCGCCGAACCGCCCCGTCACTCCGGCTTCTTGAAGCCCTGCTTCGGCGGCAGCGACAGGAGGTATTCGGCCATGGCCCGACGGTCCCCGTCGGGCAGGTGAGCCGTATTGGCCACCACGGCGCCCATCGGTCCGCCGACCGTGTCGAAATTCGGCGTCTCGCCGGTCTTCAGCAGGGTCGTGAGGTCGTCCGGCGTCCAGCCGCCGATTCCGGTCGGATGCGGGGTGATGTTCGGCACGGTCCCACGCCCCTCCGGATCGGGGCCGCCGGCGAAGCGCCGTTCCTCGATGATGGCTCCCGCCATGTTGCGCTCGCTGTGGCACTCGGCGCAGTGGCCCGGCCCGTTCACCAGATAGGCGCCCCGGTTCAGGCTCTCGGACTTGGCCGGATCCGGCCGGAAGGCTTGGCCGTCCAGGAAGGCGAGCTTCCACAGGCCGAGGCCCCGGCGAATGTTGTAGGGGAACGGCAGCTCGTGGTCCGGGGCCCGCCCTGCGACCGGCTGAAGCGTCATGATGAACGCGAAGAGGTCGCCGAGATCCTCGGGGCTCATGCGCTGATAGCTGGTATAGGGGAAGGCCGGATAGTAATGGCGGCCGTCGGGCGAGAGGCCCTGGCGCATGGCGCGGACGAAATCCGCCGTGGTCCAGGAGCCGATGCCGTCCTGCTTGTGGGGCGAGATGTTCGGGACGTGGAAGGTGCCGAACGGCGATTTCAGCGCATAACCTCCCCCGAGCCGCAGCTTGTCGTCCTGGTTGGGCACCGCGTGGCAGGAGGTGCAGCCGCCCGCGAAGAACAGGGTGCGGCCGTTCTCCGTGTTGGGCTGGCGGGCCGGCCCGGAGGCGGCTTCGGGAGAGGCCTGGCCGTTGCCCCGGATGAGGGCGTAGGCCGCCGGAGAGGTCAGGCCCCAGAAGCCCCCCGCCCCGACCAGGACCAGAACCAGAAGAGCCACGATCGCCTTGCGCATGCCGTTCTCCAAACGAAACGGGCGGCCGACGGCCGCCCATTCTAAAGCTTCTCAGGCCTTACGAGCTCTTCTTGCGGAACTCGTTGTGGCAGGTGCCGCAGTTCTGCAGCACCTTCGGCATCTCCGTCTTGAACGAGGCCTCGTCCTTGATCGTCGCCAGGGCGGTCTGGGCATCCTGGCTCATCTTGTTCCCATAGGACTCGAACTTGGCCTTGTTCTCCCAGACGGACGGCAGGGCCTCGGTCTTGGGCGCGTCCTTCGAGTTCTCGGGGAACAGGGCCACGAACTTCTTCGGGTTCTCGGCGAGGACCTTCAGGCTGGCCTGAACCTTGGCGAGATCGAAAGGCTCCTGGCCGCGCATCATGCCGCCGATGGGCCGGGTCTGGGCGGCCATCTCCTTCATGAGACCCTGGCGCTGCTCGACCACATTGCTTTGCGCAATGGCGGCCGTCACTCCGAGCGCCAGAAGGCTGGCGACGAGAATAGTAGACTTCATATGTTCCTTCCCCTCATGGGCGCGATCGATGCGGTCCGGACGAAGCATCGTCAGCGGGCCGGCATTAGGGCACATCTCGCCAAGCTTGAGCACTCTACCTTAGAACACATCTATGTGAGGTGCGCGTCCCGGGAGCCTATTCCACAGGCTCGCCGGAGGCGGCCCAATCCTTGAACCCGCCCTTGTAGTGCTCGCGGATGTCGCGGCCGGCCGCCTGGGCGAATTCGATGGCCCGCACGGATCGGACACCGGCCGCGCACGAGAACACGATTCGCTTGCCCTCGGGCAGCGCCGACGGATCGAAGGAGGAGAGCGGATGGGACACGGCCCCGGGGATGTGGCCGGCGGCGAATTCGTGCGGCTCGCGGACGTCGACGAGCACGAACGAGCCCTCCTGCAGGCCCTGCTTGACGGCCTCGCGGTCGAGATCGATGACTTTGGGCGCTTCGCTCATGAAAAATCCTCCCTGCGGCGGGTCACACTCATACCGGCTTCGCAGGGAGGAGCGCAATCGGGCCACCCCGTCAGGCGAGCGGGGGAATCCGCAGCACCCAGCCGGGCTGAATCATGTCCGGATCCTTGACCGGCGGAGAGTTCGCCTTGACGATCTCGGTGTATTTCGCGCCCTTGCCCTTGCCGTAGTGCTTCTCGGCGATCTCCCAGAGGGTGTCGCCCTTCTGGACCGTGTACATGGTCGAGGTCGGCGCGGGCTGCTGCACCTGGAGTTCGCTCGTGTCGACCTCGGCCACCCCATAGGTGTTGCCGAGGGACAGGATGATCTTCTCGGCCTCCTCCTGGTTGGTCGCCTGGCCGGACAGCTTCACCTTGTCGCCTTCGACCTGGATGCCGAGCTTGCTCGCGTCGAACCCATGGCCCTGGACCTCCTGCTGCAGCTTCTCGGGCGTGGCCGCGGCCGCGCTGCCGCCGAAGATCTTCGCTCCGGCCTCCTTGATGAACTTGAACAGACCCATATCGTCCTCCTTTGGCTCCTGCCCGGCTCATGATGGCCAAGCTGGGAGGAAGACGCGCGGTGAACTCAACGGTTCCGGTCAGGCCAGGGACGAGAAGACGTCGGCGAGCGATGGCAGGCGATCCTTGAGCCGGAGCAGTCCGATCAGCTCGATCTGCGCGATGGCGGTCTCGAATTCCACGTCGGTCTCGTGATCGAGCCGCTCCTCGAAGGCCGCGAGGATCTCCTCCTTCGAGCGCCCCTTCACGGCCATGATGAAGGGGAAGCCGAATTTCTGCCGGTAGGCGTCGTTCAGCTTCAGGAACCGGTCGCGGTCCGCCTCGGTCAGGCTGTCGAGCCCGGCGGAGGATTGCTCGCTGCGGGAATCCGCCGTGAGGTCGGCGAGCTTCAGGCGGCCGGCCAGATCCGGATGGGCGTTGATCAGCGCCTGCTTCTGCTCGTGGGTCGCCTCCGAGAGCACCTGCACCATGGCGGCATGAAGGCCCTCCGCCGTATCCTGCCCGGCGGTCAGCCCGGCCTCGTAGGCGTGCTCGGCGATCCAGGGCGAATGCTCGAAGATGTCGCCGAAGAGCTCGACGAACACCACCCGGCTCATGCGGCTGGGCCTCACGTCGGCCGGGCGGTGACGGCGGATCCAGTGGCGCGCGATGTCGACGCGCCGCGCCACCCAGACCTTCTCGTGGGACGCCACGTAGTCGAGGAAGCGGGCGAGCGCCGCGGCCCGGCCGGGGCGGCCGACGAGCCGGCAATGGAGGCCGACCGACAGCATCTTCGGCGCGGTCTCGCCCTCCGCATAGAGCGTGTCGAAGCTGTCCTTCAGATAGGCGAAGAACTGGTCGCCCGCGTTGAAGCCCTGCGGGGTGGCGAAGCGCATGTCGTTGGCGTCGAGCGTATAGGGCACGATCAGCTGGGACCGGTCCCCGTGCTGCTCCCAGTAGGGCAGCTCGTCCGCGTAGGAATCGGCGCTGTAGAGGAAGCCGCCCTCCTCCGCCACCAGGCGGTTGGTATGCTCCGAGGTGCGGCCCGTGTACCATCCGAGGGGCCGCTCGCCCGTCACCTCGGTGTGGATGCGGATCGCCTCCTTGAGGTGCGCCCGCTCCTCCTCGGCCGAAAAATCCCGGTAGTCGATCCATTTCAGCCCGTGGCTGGCGATCTCCCAGTTCGCCTCCTTCATGGCGGCGACCGCGTCCGGGTTGCGCATGAGCGCCGTGGCGACCCCGTAGACGGTCACCGGCATGTTGCGCTGCGTGAACATGCGCCACAGGCGCCAGAAGCCCGCGCGGGAACCGTATTCGTAGATCGACTCCATGCTCATGTGCCGCTGGCCGAGCCAGGGCTGCGCCCCGACGATCTCCGACAGGAACGCCTCGGAGGCCCGGTCGCCGTGCAGGATGCTGTTCTCGCCGCCCTCCTCGTAGTTGATCACGAACTGGAGGCAGATGCGGGCCCCGTTGGGCCAGCCGGCATCGGGCGGGTTGCGGCCGTAGCCGACGAGGTCGCGGGGATAGGAGGTGTCGGGCAAGGTCAGCTTCCTCGATAGGTGGAATAGCTCCACGGCGAGACGAGGAGCGGGACGTGATAATGCCCGTCGGGCTCCGCGATGGTGAAGCGGATCGGCACGACGTCCAGGAACGGCGGATCGGCCGTGGCGGTGCCCAAGGATCTGAAATAGGCCCCGACCGCGAAGACGATCTCATAGGTTCCGGCGTGGAAGGCCTCGCCGATCATCAGCGGCGCATCCGTGCGCCCGTCCGCATTGGTGGTCGTGCGCATGACCGAGCGGCGCTGGGTCCCTTCGAGGGCGAAAAGCTCGATGGCCACGCCCCTGGCGGGTGTGCCGTTGGCGGTATCGAGAACGTGGGTGGACAGGCGTCCCATGAAACCTCGCGGCAGGTCTTGCGTCCTTCGGGCTGTGGACTCTTCCGGGACCATGCTCCGCCGTCAAGCGCATCCATAAGTCTAGTTGCACAAGTCTTGGGCTTCCGCGACAGGGATCCTGTTGAAAAACCGGCAGGACGGGCCTTCCGCCGAGGGAGGCCGGGGCCTAGGCTGTGACGTCCTTCTCTGACCAAGTGGCTGCATGATCGACCCGCAAATCTCCGAATGGATCAGCCAGCTCATCCGCTGGGTCCATGTGATCACGGCCATCGCCTGGATCGGCTCGTCCTTCTATTTCATCCATCTGGACCTCAGCCTCAAGAAGCGCGAGGGGCTGCCCGAGGGCGTCGGGGGCGAGGCCTGGCAGGTCCATGGCGGCGGGTTCTACAACATGCGCAAGTATCTCGTTGCGCCGCCCGAGCTGCCCAAGGAGCTGACCTGGTTCAAGTGGGAGAGCTATTCCACCTGGATCAGCGGCTTCTTCCTCATCGTGTGGGTCTACTACCTCCACGCGGACCTCTACACCATCGACCCGACCGTGCGGGCTCTCGAGGCCTGGCAGGCGCCGGCCATCGGGATCGGCGGCATCGCCCTGAGCTGGCTGGTCTATGAGGGTCTCTGCCGGTCGCCGTTGGGCAAGAACGGCGTCGTCCTGGGTGTGGCGCTCTTCGCCTATATCCTGCTCGCAGCTTTCGCGTTCACGCAGGTGTTCAACGGACGCGCGGCGTTCCTTCATACCGGCGCCATGATCGCCACCTGGATGTCGGCGAGCGTCTTCTTCATCATCATCCCGAACCAGAAGAAGGTCGTGGCGACCCTGCTTGCCGGCGGCTCGCCCGACCCGAAGCTCGGCAAGGAAGCCAAGCTGCGCTCGACGCACAACAACTATCTCACGCTGCCCGTCATCTTCCTGATGCTGTCGAACCACTACCCGCTCGCCTGGTCGTCGCGCTACGCGGTCGCCATCATCGGGCTGATCGTGATCGCCGGCGCCGTGATCCGGCACTTCTTCAACGCGCAGCATGCGGGCAAGGGCTCGCCCTGGTGGACCTGGGCCGTGGCGGCGCTCTGCGTCTGGGCCGCGATCTGGCTCTCGATCATCGGCAAGCCGGGGAACGCCAACCTGGCGGCGGCCCCGACCGGTGCGACACCCGCGACCGTCGCGGCCGCCTTCGACGAGGCCGTGCTCACCATCCAGTCGCGCTGCTCCATGTGCCATGCGGCCGAGCCGGTCTGGGAGGGGATCACGATCGCCCCCAAGGGCGTGCGCCTCGACACGCCCGAGGAGGTCGCCCGTCATGCGGAGATCATCCGGGTCCAGAGCGTGCTGACCCACGCTATGCCGCCCAACAACGTGACCGAGATGACCCTGGACGAGCGCAAGGCCGTGGCAGCCTGGCTGGCCGCCAGGGACACCGCCACGCGCTGAAGCACAACCCTGCACCGACAACGACAACCCATGGAGGATCCCGTGACCGAACTCACCCTCGAGACGGCCCAGAAAATCGCGACCGCCACCCTCAAGACCGGGCGGGAAAAATCCTTCAAGCCGCTGTCCGTGGTCGTGTACGATGCCCGCGGAGCCCTCAAGGCCCTCCTGTCCGAGGACGGCACCAGCCTCAAGCGGGCCGAGATCGCCATGGGCAAGGCCTATGGCGCCCTGGCCCTCGGGGTGGGCTCGCGCGCCCTTCACAAGATGGCGACCGACCGGCCCTATTTCGTCGCCTCCGCCACCCATGCGGTCGGCGGGCAGCTCGTGCCCGTTCCGGGCGGGGTGCTGATCAAGGACGGACAGGGGCAAACCCTGGGTTCGGTGGGGGTCTCCGGCGACACCTCGGACAACGACGAGATCGCCGCAGCCGGCGGGATCGAGGCCGCCGGACTGGTGTTCGACACCGGCGCCTGAGCGCCTCCCCAAACGTCAAGTACTTGAAAGCAATGAACTTTATTGACTTTTCGGGATAGTACTGGACATAAACAGTTGATTGATCAACAAATAGGGCAAGGTCACTGCCCTAAAGGTCCTGACCGAGATAATCCAGAACCCTGAAATATAATCAGAAAGGGAACGCGTCCGATGTCATCATGGATCAAACGCACGGCTCTTGCCGCCGTCGCCACGGCCGCCCTCATGGGCGGCGCGTCGGCTGAAGTCGTCTACAACCGCGCCAATTCGGGCGAGCCGGAAACGCTCGACACCCACAAGACCTCGACCGTCCAGGAATCCCACATTCTGCGCGACATGCTCGAAGGCCTGGTGACCTACAACGCCAAGGGCGAAGCCGTTCCCGGTCAGGCCGCGAAATGGGAGATCAGCGACGACGGGAAGACCTATCGCTTTACGCTTCGTGATGGTCTGAAGTGGTCGAACGGCGATCCGGTCACGGCCGAGGATTTCGTCTACTCCTACCGCCGCATCATGGATCCGGCGACGGGCGCGAAATACGCCAACATCCTGTATCCCATCAAGAATGCCGAGAAGATCAACAAGGGCCAGGGCAAGCCGGAAGAACTCGGCGTGAAGGCGCTCGACCCCAAGACGGTCGAGATCACCCTCGAGGCGCCGACCCCCTACTTCATCGAGCTTCTGACCCACCAGACCAGCCAGCCGGTTCACAAGGCCTCGGTCGAAAAGTTCGGCAAGGACTTCGTGAAGCCGGGCAACATGGTGACGAACGGCGCCTACAAGCTGGTCGAGTTCGTGCCGAACTCCCACATCAAGCTCGTCAAGAACGAGAACTACTACGACGCCAAGAACGTCCAGATCGACACGGTCAACTACTTCCCGACCCCAGACTTCGCCGCCATGGTGCGCCGCTACGAGGCGGGCGAGCTCGACACCACGGACGACGTCCCGGCCGACCAGATGAAGTCGCTCAAGGAGCGCTTCAAGGATCAGGTCCGCCTCGGCCCGTATCTCGGCACCTGGTACATGGTGGTGAACTCCTCCAAGGCTCCCTTCAACGACGTGAAGGTGCGCCAGGCTCTGTCCATGCTGATCGACCGCGAGTTCATCGCGGAGCAGATCTGGGGCCAGACCATGCAGCCGGGCTACTCGTTCATGCCTCCGGGCGTGGGCAACTACGGCGACCCGGCCTACATGTCCTACAAGGACCAGTCCCCGATCGACCGCGAGGACGCCGCCAAGAAGCTTCTCACGGAAGCGGGCTTCGGCCCGGGCAAGCCGCTGAAGGTCGAGATCCGTTACAACACCACGGACAACAACCGGAACACGGTCATCGCCATCTCCGAGCAGTGGAAGCAGGCCGGCATCGAGACGTCGTTCATCAACACGGACGGCAAGACCCACTTCGCGCATCTGCGTGACGGCGGCGACTTCGACGTGGCCCGCTACGGCTGGATCGCCGACTACTCGGATCCGAACAACTTCCTGTTCCTGCTCAAGAGCGACAACAAGGGCTTCAACTACGGCAAGTACAACAATCCGCAGTTCGACAAGCTGCTCGACGATGCCGCCAAGGAGCTGGACCTGAAGAAGCGCGCCGACATGCTCAAGCAGGCCGAGGCGATCCTCATGAAGGACATGCCCTGGATCCCGATCATGTACTACGGCAAGAGCAACCTGATCTCGCCGAAGATCAAGGGCTTCGTGCAGAACACCCGGGGCGTCTATCCGACGCGGTTCCTGTCGAAGACGCAGTAAAAATAAATCTGATAAGGGGGGCGGTCTGCTCGTCAGGCCGCCCTATTCTTTTATTGTTATGCTGTAGCAGCAGGAGGAGCTTCCCATGCTCTCCTTCATCTTTCGCCGCTTCCTGTCGGCCATCCCTACCCTTTTCATCATCGTGACGATCTCGTTCTTCCTGATCCGGCTCGCCCCCGGCGGGCCGTTCGATCTGGAGCGGCCGCTCGAGGCCAAGGTGATGGAAAACCTCAACCGGATCTACCAACTCGACAAGCCGCTCTTCCAGCAATACCTGCTCTATCTCGGCGCGGTCGTGCGGGGCGATTTCGGGCCGTCCTTCATCCTGCGCGACTTCTCGGTGGGCGAGCTGTTCGCCCGTGGCCTGCCGATCTCGATGACCCTGGGAGCGCTCGCGCTCTCCTTCGCCGTCCTCGTCGGCGGCACCCTCGGGTCCATCGCGGCCCTGCGCCAGAACAGCACCGTCGACTACCTGGTCACGGGAATGGGCGCGCTCGGCCTCACCATCCCGAACTTCGTGGTGGCGCCGATCCTCCAGATCGTCTTCGGCCTGGCGCTCGCGTGGCTTCCGGTGGCCGGTTGGGCCAACGGCAACGTCCGCAACCTCATCCTGCCGGTTCTCGTGCTGTCCCTGCCGCAGATCGCGGTCGTCGCGCGCATGACCCGCGCGGCCATGATCGAGAACCTTCGTTCCAACCACATCCGCACCCTGCGGTCGCTGGGCCTGCCCACCCGGGTGATCGTGGCCCATGCCCTGCGCGGGGCGGCCCTGCCGGTGGTGTCCTATCTCGGACCGGCGGCGGCGGCCCTGCTCACCGGCTCGGTCGTGGTGGAGACGATCTTCGGCCTGCCGGGCATCGGTCGCTACTTCGTCGAAGGCGCCCTCAACCGTGACTACACCCTCGTCATGGGCACGGTGGTCGTGGTGGCGGTCTTCGTGCTGCTCTTCAACCTCGTGGTCGATATCCTCTACGCCCTTATCGATCCGCGCATTCGCTACGAGTGAGATCTCCCATGGCCGAAGGCGCCGTTCTTCCCGTCGAGACCATGACGGGCCCCATCACCGGACGTTCCCTCTGGGCCGAGGCCCGGGGCCGTCTCATCCGCAACCGCGCGGCGCTCACCAGCATCATCGTGCTGGGCCTGATCGCCCTCGCCTGCATCTTCGGCCCGTTCTTCACGGGCCATCCCTTCGACCGGGTCTATCCGGATTACGTGAAGGTGCCGGCGAGCCTGGAAGCCTATCCGAAGGCCGACCAGATCGAGCCGAACATCGAGCGCATCGGCGCCCGCGTCCGGGCCAAGGCCGAGGGCATCACGGTCGACGACGACGTCGTCCACATGACGCTCGTCAGCTCGAGCAGCCGGCCGATCGACGAGCGGCTTCTGGCCTATTTCGAGCGCTCGGACCTGTTCGGGCCGGCGCGCATCGTCGAGAAGCAGCAGGAGGGCCAGCGTCTCGTGGTCGACGTGCCCCTGAAGCGCCAGTATTTCTTCTTCGGCACCGACACCAACGGGCGCGACCTTCTCACGCGCACCATGAAGGCCGGCCAGGTGTCGCTCGCCATCGGCCTGCTCGCCACCTTCGTGGCGATCCTGATCGGGGTGATCTACGGCGCCACGTCGGGCTATCTCGGCGGGCGCGTCGACCTCGTGATGATGCGCGTCGTGGACATCCTCTACTCGCTGCCCTTCATCTTCTTCGTGATCATGCTGGTCGTGTTCTTCGGCCGCAACTTCGTGCTGATGTTCATCGCGGTCGGCGCGGTCGAATGGCTCGACATGGCGCGCATCGTCCGCGGGCAGACGCTGTCCATCAAGCGGCAGGAATACGTCCAGGCGGCCGAGGCGCTCGGCGTCGAGACGAAGGGCATCATCCGCCGCCACGTGATCCCCAACACGCTGGGGCCCGTCGTGGTCTACATGACCCTGCTCGTCCCCAAGGTCATCCTTCTGGAGAGCTTCCTGTCCTTCCTGGGGCTGGGCGTCCAGGAGCCCAACACCAGTCTCGGCGTGCTGATCTCCGAAGGCGCCAAGAACATCCAGGGCGCGACCTGGATGCTGATCTATCCCTCCATCACGCTCGTCGCGATCCTCTTCTGCCTGAACTTCATCGGCGACGGCCTGCGCGATGCTCTCGACCCGAAGGATCGCTGACATGAAGGACGCCACCATGGCCGAACCGGTTCTTTCCGTCCGCAACCTTCACGTCCGTTTCCGCACCGGCGACGGCATCCTCCATGCGGTGAAGGGCATCGACCTCGACATCAACCCGGGCGAGACCGTCGCCATCGTGGGCGAATCCGGCTCGGGCAAGAGCCAGACCATGATGTCCGTCATGGGGCTGCTCGCCTCGAACGGCTGGGCCGAAGGCTCGGTCAAGTATCGCGGCGACGAGCTGGTCGGCCTCTCGCCCGACAGGCTCAACGCCTATCGCGGCTCCAAGCTCACCATGATCTTCCAGGAGCCAATGACCTCCCTCGATCCGCTCTACCGGATCGGCGATCAGCTGAGCCTCCCGCTCACCACTCACGGTGGCCTGAGCAAGGCGCAGGCGCGCAAGCGCGCCATCGAGCTCCTGGAGCTCGTGCGCATTCCGGACCCGGCCCGGCGCATCGACGCCTACCCGCACGAGATGTCGGGCGGCCAGCGCCAGCGCGTGATGATCGCCATGGCGCTCGCCAACAACCCGGACGTGCTGATCGCCGACGAGCCGACGACCGCCCTCGACGTGACGGTGCAGGCCCGCATCCTGGAACTCCTGGCGGATCTCCAGAAGCGGCTCGGCATGTCGATCGTGTTCATCACCCACGACCTGGGCGTGGTGCGCCGCTTCGCCGACCGCACCTACGTGATGAAGCGCGGCGAGGTGGTGGAGAGCGGCGCCACCGAGGCGATCTTCGCGTCCCCCAAGCATCCCTACACGCAAATGCTCATCGACGCGGAGCCGACCGGCCGCAAGGAGCCCGTTCCATCGACCGCCCCGGTGGTGCTCGATGCGCGCAACATGGCGGTGCAGTTCACCCTGGAGAAGAGCTTCTTCGGCAAGGCCACCCACGTGCTCAAGGCCGTCGACGACGTCAGCCTGCGGGTGCGTGCCGGCGAGACGGTGGGCGTGGTGGGCGAATCCGGCTCGGGCAAGTCGACCCTCGGTCGCGCCATCCTGCGCCTGCTGCCGGCCTCCGGCCTCGTCCGGTTCGAGGACCGCAACCTCATGCCCCTCGACCGGGGCGGCATGCGCCCCCTGCGGCGCCATCTGCAACTGGTCTTCCAGGATCCGTTCGGTTCCCTCTCGCCGCGCATGACGGCGGGCGAGATCGTGACCGAGGGCCTCCTCGTCCATGAACCCAGCATCTCCCGCAAGGAGCGCGACCGGCGGGCCGCCCAGGCGTTCGAGGAGGTGCAGCTCGACGCAGGCTGGCGCAACCGCTTCCCGCACGAATTCTCCGGCGGGCAGCGCCAGCGCATCGCCATCGCGCGCGCCATGATCCTGCATCCGAAGCTCGTGGTGCTCGATGAGCCGACCTCGGCGCTCGACCGCTCGGTTCAGAAGGAGATCGTCGACCTGCTGCGCAACCTGCAGAAGGCCCACGGCCTCGCCTACATCTTCATCAGCCACGACCTGGCGGTCGTGCGCGCGCTCTCGGACGAAATCATGGTGATGAAGAGCGGCAAGGTGGTCGAGCGGGGCACCGCGGAGGAGATCTTCGACAGGCCGCAGGAGGACTATACCCGCGACCTGATCGCCGCCGCGTTCCTGACGGAGCGCAACGGGGCCGAGCCGGCCGTACGGCCGCTGGCTTCTTGAGACCCAAGCATCCACGTCCTCACGTCGTCACCGGCCTTGTGCCGGTGATCCCGGCGGGAAGAGCGCCGCGACTCACAGCATCGGGATGGCCGGGACAAGCCCGGCCGTGACGACGGGGGCCGGACGCTCAGGCGGAGAGCCGCGCAGGCGCGACCTTGCGCTCTCCACCCAAACCTGGAACCAGATCGCCGGGCGCGGATTTGACTCCGCGCCATGGCAAAGCTCGCAGCCTATCGCGCCAAGCGCGACTTCACCAAGACCTCCGAGCCGGCAGGCAAGGCCTCCCGGCGCCGGGGCGCGTCCTTCGTCGTCCAGAAGCACGACGCCTCCCGGTTGCACTACGATTTCCGCCTGGAGCTCGACGGCGTCCTGAAGAGCTGGGCGGTGGCCAAGGGGCCGAGCCTCGTCGCGGGCGAGAAGCGCCTCGCGGTCCATGTGGAGGATCACCCGCTCGATTACGGCGACTTCGAGGGCACCATCCCGGAGGGCCAGTACGGCGGCGGCACCGTCCTGCTGTGGGATCGCGGGACCTGGGAGCCGGAAGGCGATCCTCAAGAGGGCTACGACGAGGGCCGCCTCACCTTCCGCCTTGAGGGCGAGAAGCTGCACGGGGCATGGCATCTCGTCCGCATGGCCAAGCGCCCGCGCGAACGCCAGGATTCCTGGCTCCTGATCAAGGCGGACGATGCCGATGCCCGTGGCGAGGACGACCCGGACATCCTCGACGAGGCACCCCTGTCGGTGAAATCGGGGCGCGCCCTTGAGGAGATCGCGCCCAGCCGTCCGGCCAGGAGTTCCGCGGCACGAAAAGCGCCGGCAAAGACGACGACCTCGCCGAAACCTGACAAGCCCACGAAGCGAGCCGCGCCGAAATCCAAGGGCCTCGATGACTTTCCGACCGACGTCGCCGGCGTATCCCTGACCCATCCGGAGCGCGTGCTGTGGGAGGACCAGGGCCTGACGAAGCAGGAACTGGCGGCCTTCTATGCCGGCATCGCCGATTGGCTCCTGCCCCATCTGGTCGACCGGCCGCTGACGCTGATCCGCTGTCCTGGCGGCGCGGAGAAGAAGTGCTTCGTCCAGCGTCACTCCTGGGCGGGCATGAGTTCGTTCATCCACGCGGACACGGTGAAGGATGGATCGGGCAAGCAGGAAATCCTCACCGTCCGCGACATCCGGGGCGTTGTCGCTCTCGTGCAGGCAGGCGTGCTGGAAATGCACGTGTGGGGGGCGATTCTGGCCGACCTGGAACGACCCGACCGCCTCATCTTCGATTTCGACCCCGGCGAGGGCGTGGACTGGCCGGCGGTAATCGACGGCGCGCGTGCCGTCCGCGAGCGCCTCAAGGCGCTGGGGCTGGAGAGCTTCGTGAAGACGACCGGCGGCAAGGGCCTGCACGTGGTCGTGCCGCTCAGGCCGAAAGCGCCGTGGAAGGATGCGCTCGCCTTCACGCGGGAGGTCGCCGAAGCCATGGCGGCCGACGAGCCGGACCGCTACACGACCACCTCGGTCAAGCACGAGCGCGAGGGCCGGATCTTCATCGATTACCTGCGCAACAACCGCGAGGCCTCGGCGGTCGCGCCCTATTCCACCCGCTCCCGGCCGGGCGCTCCGGTGGCCACACCGGTGGCCTGGGAGGAGCTAGGGCCGGGTCTCAAGCCCAACGGCTTCACGGTCGAGAACCTGAGCGAGCGCCTCAAGGCGCTCAAGCGGGATCCCTGGGCGGACATGAGCAAGGTCGACCAGGTGCTGCCGGAGCGCGCGCGGTCGAAGCGCGCGCCACGGAAGAAGTAGCGTCAGAAGATCGGAGCCTTGAGCCCTTCCGCCTCGAGCGCCTTCTGAACGGCCGGGCGCGCCAGCACGCGCTCGGCCAGCGCGTTCAGGTTCGGGATGCTGCGCGGCGGGCGCGGCATGCCGCGTCCCCAGCGGATCAGCATGAACAGGAAGAGGTCGGCGGCGGAGAAGCGCTCGCCGAGAAGCCACGTCTTGTCGGCAAGCTGCGCGGAAATCACGTCGAACATGCGGTCGAGACGCTCGCCCGCCGCCTGCCTGACGGTCGGCGCGGCGGCCTCATCGGCCACGTGCTCGTGCGGATAGAACCAGGCGCGAAACTCCACCTGCGGCGTGTTCGTGAGATGGATGATCCACTTGTAGAACTCGGACCGCTCCACCGTTCCGACCGCGGGAGCAAGGCCCGATTCGGGGAACCGGTCGGCGAGATGGAGCACGATGGCGGCGGTCTCGAAGAGCACGAGGTCGCCGTCCACGAGAACCGGAATGCGCCCGCTCGGATTGAGTTTGAGATAATCAGGGCTTTTCTGGGCGTTCTGCCCCCGATCCACGAGGCGCAGCTCGAACCCGGCGCCGATTTCCCGCAGCATCATGTGCGGCAGCAAGCTGGCATTGCCGGGATAATAGTAGAGTGTAAGCATCGTGGCAGCCCCTTCCGATTTGACTGGCAGGTCTCTGGTAAGTCCTGCCGGGAAGCCCGTAAAGAGCGCGCTGGCCGCGATCCCAGCCTTCCTTTCAAGCCGTCGTGCCCTATCGTCCTGAACACATGGAGGATCGCGAATGGCGGATCAGGAACAGGACTTGCGGAAGAAGCTCCGGGTCGAGCCCGGCGAGAAGGTCCGGCTGAAGGACCGCAACCCGCGGGACAAGGCCTCGTTCGAGGACGGCGACGAGACCAAGGCGGCAACCGCCGCCCTTGCCAAGGACATCGACATCCTGCAGGACAGGCTCTACGCGGAGGGCTCCCGCGCCCTGCTCGTCATCCTTCAGGGAACGGACACGTCGGGCAAGGACGGCACGATCCGCGGCGTCTTCAATGCGACCGGGCCCCTGGGCGTCTCGGTCCATGCCTTCGGCCCGCCCTCCCGGCTCGAACTCGAGCACGATTATCTCTGGCGCGTGCATGCCGCCTGCCCCCGGCGCGGCACCATCGGCATCTTCAATCGCTCCCACTACGAGGACGTCCTCGTCGGCAAGGTCAGACACCTTGCGCCCGACAATGTCATCGAGCAGCGCTACGAGCAGATCAACGCGTTCGAGAAGATGCTCGTGGAGAACGGCACGACCATCCTCAAGTTCATGCTGCACATCTCGAAGGACGAGCAGAAGGAACGGCTGCAGGAACGGCTCGACGACCCGACGAAGCACTGGAAGTTCAACCCCGGCGACCTGGAGGACCGGGAGCACTGGGACGATTATCAGGAGGCTTACGAGATCATGCTCAACCGCTGCTCGACGCCGTGGGCGCCCTGGCACATCGTCCCGGCCGACAGGAAATGGGTTCGCAACGCGGCCATCGCGACCATCGTCAAGGCGACTCTCGAGGAGATGAACCCACAATATCCGGACGTCTCCTGGAAGCCGGGAGACTTCAAGGTTTTCTAAAGCATCGGACCCAAAAGTGGACTTGCACTTTTGGGATCCATCCGATGCTTTCTTCTTGAATGAGAGCATCGGTCAGGACGGAAAACCGGGGCCACTTTTCCGTCCGATGCTTCACGCGTCGAAAAGCATCCCGGCGCTACTGCTGGATGCCCGGATAGGCCCACAGGCCCGAGACGCGCATGAGATCGCGGTAGATCACCATGCGCTCGTCCTTCGAGACTTTGGCCGCCTCCTCGACGGACGGCGCATCGAGGGCGACGACGGGCAGGATCGGCGCGTCGATGCCGTATTGCCGGAAGGCGTCCTCCAGGAGCGTCCGGGCCCGGCGCATGTGGCTGGAACTCGTCACCAGGATGACCGCATCGGCCGTGTGGCGCTTCAGGAGATTGGCGACGTTGAGCGCGTTGCCGACCGTATCCTTGGACTTGTCCTCGATCAGGATGCGGTCCCGGTCGACGCCCCTCTCCACCAGCCACTTGGTCATGACGTCGCCCTCGGTGACGCCCGCTTGGGGCTGGCCGCCGGTGACCATGATCCGGGCCGTCGGATTGGCATTGGCGGCCCTGAGGGCCACGTCGAGACGATCGAGGAGCGGCTTCTCGGCCGTGCCGTCCTTGGCCAGCGCGTAGCCGAGGGCGACGATCATCACGCGGCCCGGAACCGTCGGCACCTCCGTGTTCGGGCGCTCGGCCATGATGGCCTCGGCGCGGGCGAAGCGCTGACGATAGGAGTCCGAGCGCGCCCGGTCGAGAGCCGCCAGGGCCTGATCCGTCAGGGCGGCCTCGTCGGCCTTGCCCTCGATCCGGGCGAGCGCTGCGAGCCAGGCCTGCGCGTCGAAGGAGGCCGGATCCCTGGCCAGGATGTCCTCATAGGTCGCGCGGGCGCCGGCCAAGTTCTTCTGCAGAATCTGGGACGACGCGACGGCGAATCGGAAATCGAGGCGCTCGGGCGCCAGGGTTGAGGCCTCGGCGAAGGCCTTCTCCACCACGTCGTAGCGGCCGTGCAGGGTGATGCCCTTGAAAACCTCCGTCTCGGCCTTCTTCACGTCGCCGCCCGACCAATAGTATTGCATGCCGGTATCCACCAGCGTCTTGATCCGGCTCGTATTGCCCGGATCGAAGGCGAGCGCTGCGAACGAGGCGGAGAACGTGAGGAGAGCGGCTGCCGCGAGGGGCGCGATCTTGCGCATGGAAGGCTCCTTGATTGTGCCGGACCGTTCAAGCTGGAGCCGACGACGACCGGATGTCAAACCGATTTCCATCCACAGCCCGGGGTGAACTTTCGGATGGTCTTGCCGAGCCTGGGTTTAAGCGCGACAATAATCCTTATGAAGAGCATTCTCGTTCCGATCGAAGACCACGGCATCGTCGAGCCTCAGCTGCAGGCTGCCCTGCATCTCGGCCGCCTGTTCGACAGCTATATCGAGGGGATCGCGATCACCCCCGATTACCCGGTCGTCCTGCCGGTCGACATCGCCATCGGCGTGCCCTCCCCGATCACGCCGGAGAACCGCCTGGAAATGGCCCGCGCCTGCCGCGAGCGGTTCGAGGCCTTCATGACGACGCAGCAGATCGCGCGCGCCTCCGCAGGCCTGCCGGGCCTGAGTTCCGGCTGGCGCCAGGACGGCCTGATGGAAGACGCCTTTTTGGGCGCCTACGGCCGGGTGTTCGATCTCGTGATAGTGGGCCGGCCGGACGGCTCCAACGGCCAGACCCGCCTGTCCACCGTGGAGGCGGCCCTGTTCGAGACCGGCCGTCCCGTTCTCATCGCGCCTCCGAGCGCACCCAGGACCTTCGCGGAGACCGCCGTGATCGCCTGGAACCGGAGCACGGAAACCGCCCGCGCCGTGCTGGGATCGATGCCGCTGCTCAAGAAGGCCCGGCGCATCGTCGTGCTCGAACTCGAGGATTGGGGCGTGCCCGGCCCGTCGGGCTCGGAGCTCGCCCGGCATCTGAGGATGCATGATCTGCCGGCGGAAGCCGTCACGGCGGCGGATCCTTCGAACAGGGCCGGCGAGACCATCCTGTCCGAAGCCGGCGCTCTCGGCTGCGACCTCCTCGTGAAGGGCGCCTATACCCAGAGCCGCCTGCGGCAGATGTTCTTCGGCGGCGCCACCAGCCATATCCTGAGCAACACGACGATTCCCGTCCTGATGGCTCACTGACAGAGAGTGCCCCTCGCCATGTTCAGAGACGTCGCCGTCGTTCTCGACGATCGCTTCCAGCACCTGTTCAAGGGATCGGCGCGTCTGGAGAAGCTCTCCGAGGGCTGCCGCTGGGCGGAGGGCCCGGCCTATTTCCCGGCCGGCCGCTATCTCGTGTGGAGCGACATCCCCAACGACCGGATGATGCGCTTCGACGAGACCTCGGGCGCGGTCAGCGTGTTCCGTCATCCGGCCGGCTATTCCAACGGCAACAGCGTCGACCGGCAGGGCCGCCTCGTCACCTGCGAGCACGGCAACCGCCGGGTGACCCGCACCGAGCACGACGGCTCCGTCACCGTGCTGGCGAGCCACCATCAGGGCAAGCGCTTCAACTCTCCCAACGACCTGGTGGTGAAATCCGACGGCTCGATCTGGTTCACGGACCCGGCCTACGGCATCGATTCCGATTACGAGGGCCACAAGGCGGACAGCGAGATCGGCGCCTGCCACGTGTACCGCATCGATCCGCAATCGGGCGACGTGCGCATCGTGGCCGACGATTTCGTCCGCCCGAACGGAATCGCCTTCTCGCCCGACGAGTCGCTCCTCTACGTGGCCGATACGGGCGCCACCCACGTCAAGGATGGCCCGCGCCACATCCGGGTCTTCGACGTGAAAGCCGATGGCGGGCTCTCGGGCGGCAAGGTCTTCGCCACCTGCACGGCGGGCCTGTTCGACGGCTTCCGGCTCGACGAGGCCGGGCGGATCTGGACCAGTGCCGGCGACGGTGTCCATTGCTACGACCCCGACGGCACGCTGATCGGCAAGATCCTGGTGCCGGAAGGGGTCGCCAACCTGGTGTTCGGCGGGCCGAAGCGGAACCGGCTCTACATCTGCGCCACCACGTCGCTCTACGCCATCATGCTGCCGGTGAACGGGGCCCGGACGTTCTAAAGCCTCGGACCCAAAAGTGGACACCACTTTTGGGATTCATCCGAGGCTCCCTCTCTTGACCGGCGCATCGGATGAGGCGGAAAACCGGGTCCACTTTTCCGTCCGATGCGCTAGCGCATTTTCCGGTGAAGTGGATCCGGTTCACCGTCAAAACATGCGGCTCGGTGAGATCAGCCGACACCCTGGATCTGGGCTTCGACCGCCACCTTGTCGATCACCGACCAGATCTGCACGATTCTGCCCTCCCGGAACTCGTAGAAAACGTTCTCCGTGAAGGAGACACGCCTTCCGTCGACGGGAAGGCCGAGGAATTCTCCCTTCGGCGTGCAGTCGAAGCGCAATCGGCTCGCGATGCGCGGCGGATCCGAGACCAGCAGGTCGATGGCGAAGCGGAGATCGGGGATCGCCCGCACATCCTTCTCCAGCATCGCGCGATAGCCCGCGAGACCGATCTGCCGGCCGTTGTAGACGACGTTCTCATGGACGAACCGCTCCAGCCCCGACCAGTCGCGCTCGTTCAGACAGGCGATGTAATCCCGGTAGAGGTCGGCAAGGTCGGTTTCGGTCACGACGATGGCTCCGTAGTTCGCCGGCGCAAGAAAGGGAATTTGCCGCCTGGCGGACCGATTCAAGGGACGATGATGACCTGCTCCGCCGGATCCTGTCCCCGGTCCTATCGCGGGTCGGCGGATTCGTTCTCGGCCTGCTTCTGCCGGACATGCTCCACTCCGTCATCACCGGCACAAGGCCGGTGATGACGAACCGGGTTCTCGTTCCCGGCTAATCGCTCACGCCCTCGCGGCCTTCGACGGCCATGAGAGTGGCGGTGAGCAGCGCGATCTGCTTCTCGCGGCCCTCGTGGACGGCGAACACGTCGCTCTGGGCCAGGGTGAGCGTCCGGCCCGCCTTGACGACCCGACCCCGCGCGACGATGCGCTCGCCGATCCCGGGCGCCAGGAGGTTGATCTTGAACTCGGCCGTCAGGACGCCGGCGCCGGGCGGCATCAGGGTCAGGGCCGCATAGCCGGCGGCGGAATCCGCGATGCTCGCGATGGCCCCCGCATGGACGAAGCCGTGCTGCTGAGGCAAAGCCGGGGATGCCGGCAGGGCGATTTCGACCAGCCCGGGAGAAACGCGGACCAGGGACGCGCCCAGGGTTCGCATCAATCCTTGAGCCGTGAAGCTCGCCCGAACCCGCGCCTCGCAGCCTGGATCCTTCGGTGCCGTATCGTTCATGGAGGTCTCCTCGCGGTTCGACCAAAATCGGCGATCAAAAGCCTTGGAATCAAGCGGCTTTTCCCGCATTGATCCGCCCCATGAGGCATTCCGGTTCGTCTTCCGCCCCAAAAGTCCGCTCTGGCATTCTCGTCGGCATCGGCCTGATGCTGCTGGGCGTGTTCATGTTCGCCATGAACGACGTCATGGGGAAATGGCTCGTCGCCACCTATTCGGTCGGCCAGGTCCTGCTCCTGCGCAGCGTTGCGGCCCTGGCGGTCCTGCTGCCCGTCATGCGCCGGCGCAGGGTGCCCTTCGCCATCCCGCCGCGGCCGGGGCTGCACGCGGTGCGAATCACCCTCTCGACCCTCGAGGTCGCCTGCTTCTACTGGGCCGTCACCTATCTGCCGCTCGCCGACGTGATGACCTATTATCTGGCCGGGCCGATCTACGTGGCGGCCTTCGCGGCCTTCTGGCTCGGGGAGAGGATCGACAAGCCGCGCATGCTCGCCATCGGGATCGGCTTCGTGGGCGTGCTGATCGCCCTGCGCCCGTCGCCCGCCACCCTGTCCCTGCCGGCCCTCATCGCGCTCGCCGGCAGCCTGTTCTATTCGCTCCTGATGATCACGACCCGCAAGCTGCGTGAGACCGACGACGCCACCCTGGTGTGCGGCCAGATTCTCGGTGCGCTCATCTTCGGCCTCGTCACGGCGCCCCTCGCCTGGGTGACGCCCGGGCCCATCGAGCTGGCGGGTCTGTTCCTGCTCGGCATCGTGTCCATGGCGGCGCATGTCTGCGTGAACCGTTCGCTCAAGATCGCGCCCGCCTCCGTGGTCGCCCCGTACCAGTACACCCTCATCGTCTGGGCCATCGTGCTGGGCTATCTGGTCTTCGGCGACGTCGTGGGGTTCTGGACCCTGGTCGGCGCCACCGTCATCTGCGGCGCGGGTCTTGCCCTGATCCTGCTCGAACACGAGGCCGCGCGGCGCGGCCGCGTGGCGAAGGACATCGAGACGCCGGTGCTGCCGGAGGCTTGATCGTCTCGAGGCGCCGGCGCATCATGCTATCCGCCACGTCATGGCCGGGCTTGTCCCGGCCATCCCGATCGCTTGGAGCGCGGCGCCTCTCATCATCGGGATCACGGGCACGAGGCCGGTGATGACATCCGGACGGCGCAGCGCCCGCCCTGGTCCGAGAGTCGAACTTGACATGCTGCACGGCGCAGCCGTCAATGACCCGATAAGACACGGGGAGTCCGATGCGCCTGAAGCTCACAATCGCCGCCGCTGCGGCAGGAATTTTCTTTGCATCCGCGGCCTTCGCCCAGGACATCAAGATCGCCCTCATCGCCGGCAAGACCGGGCCGCTCGAGGCCTATGCCAAGCAGACCGAAGCCGGCTTCATGATGGGGCTCGAATACCTCACGAAAGGCACGATGGCGGTGAACGGCCGCAAGATCAGCGTCATCGTGAAGGACGACCAGCTCAAGGCCGACCTCGCCAAGACCCTGCTCGAACAGGCCTACAACGACGACAACGTGGACCTCGCCGTCGGCACCACGTCGTCGGCCGCCGCGCTCGCGATGCTGCCGGTGGCCGAGGAGAACGGCAAGGTGCTGATCGTCGAGCCCGCCGTGGCCGATGCGATCACCGGCGAGAAGTGGAACCGCTTCATCTTCCGCACCGCGCGCAACTCGACCCAGGACGCCTATGGGGCGGCGGCCGCCGTTCCGGCGAGCGGAGCCGTCTCGATTGCGACGCTCGCGCAGGATTACGCCTTCGGCAAGGACGGCGTCGCGGCGCTCAAGAACGCCCTCGCGGAGATCCGCCCGAACGCCAAGGTGGTGTTCGAGGAATACGCGCCGCAGAACGCCACAGACTTCACCGCGTCGGCCCAGCGCATCTTCGACGCGCTCAAGGACAAGCCCGGCAAGAAGATCATCAACATCATCTGGGCCGGCCAGCATCCCCTGCCCAAGATCGCCGACCTGAAGCCGGAGCGCTTCGGCATCGAGATCGCGCCCGGCGGCAACATTCTGCCGGCCATGCAGATCTACAAGAACTATCCCGGCATGGAAGGCGCGGTGTACTACTATTATGCCTTCCCGAAGAACGCCATGAACGACTGGCTCGTGACCGAGCACCAGAAGCGCTACAACGCGCCGCCGGATTTCTTCACCGCGGGAGGCTTCGCGGCCGCGTCCGCGGCCGTCACGGCGATCCAGAAGGCGGGCGGCACCGATCCGGAGAAGCTCATCGCCGCCATGGAGGGCATGACCTTCGAGACGCCGAAAGGGCCAATGACCTTCCGCAAGGAGGACCATCAGGCCCTGCAGGAAATGTATCACTTCAAGGTCAAGGCCGACGGCAAGGACGCCAACGACCTGCTCGATCTCGTCGGCGTCATCCCGGCCGACAAGATGCCGATCCCGGTCCGCAACAAGCGCTGAGCCGACGTGGTTTCATCGACGACAGCGACGCCCGCGCTCGAGACGCGCGGGCTGACCGTTCGCTTCGGCGGCCATGTGGCGGTCAACGACGTGTCGTGCCGGTTCACGCCGGGCACGCTCACGGCGATCGTCGGCCCCAACGGCGCCGGCAAGACCACCTACTTCAACCTGATCTCCGGACAGCTGCGCGCCACGTCCGGGCAGGTGGTCGTCGCGGGCGAAGACATCACGCGGCTGTCCGCCTCGGCCCGCACGCGCCGCGGTCTCGGACGGGCGTTCCAGCTCACGAACCTGTTCCCGCAGCTGACCGCGCTCGAGAATGTGCGCCTCGCCGTGCAGAGCCGGGCCGATGCGGGCTGGTCGATGCTCAGGGTGTGGAACGCCCGCCGCGACCTGATCGACAAGGCGGAGAGCGTGCTGGAACGGGTGCGGCTCGCCGACAAGCGGCACGTGGCCCCGAAGGCCCTGTCGCATGGCGACCAGCGCAAGCTCGAGGTGGCGCTCCTGATCGCCATGGAGCCCAAGGTCTTCATGTTCGACGAGCCGACCGCCGGCATGAGCGTCGACGAGGTGCCGACCGTGCTCGAGCTCATTCACGATATCAAGGAGCGCCGCGACGCCACGGTGCTTCTCGTCGAGCACAAGATGGACGTGGTGCGCTCGCTCTCCGACCGGATCATCGTGCTGCACAACGGCACCCTCGTGGCCGACGGCGAACCCGCCGCGGTCATCGCCTCGCCGGTGGTGCAGGAGGCCTATCTCGGCGTGGAGGCCGCCCGTGGCTGAGCCCCTTCTCCAGCTCGCCGACGTGCACACGCATATCGGCCCCTACCACATCCTGCACGGCGTGGACTTATCCGTGCCGGCCGGCGGACTGACCATGCTGCTCGGCCGAAACGGCGCCGGCAAGACCACGACGCTGCGCACCATCATGGGCCTGTGGCAGGCCTCGTCGGGGCGCATCCGCTTCGACGGCCGCGACATCACGAAAGCCGCCACGCCGGACATCGCCCGCTCGGGCATCGCCTACGTGCCCGAGGCCATGGGGATTTTCACGGATCTGACCGTGCGCGAGAACATCGTGCTCGCGGCCCGGAGCGGGCCGGTCGACAGGAACAGGCTCGACTGGATCCTCGGCCTCTTCCCCGCCCTCAAGCGCTTCTGGAACCTGCCGGCCGGCAACCTCTCCGGCGGCCAGAAGCAGATGCTCGCCATCGCCCGCGCGATCGCGGAACCGCGCCGCCTGCTTCTCATCGACGAACCGACGAAGGGTCTCGCGCCCGTGATGGTGCGCTCCATGATCGAGGCCTTCAAGGCGCTGAAGGCGTCCGGCGAGACGATCCTGCTGGTGGAGCAGAACTTCTACGCCGCCTCGGCGCTCGGGGACAATGTGGTCGTGATGGACGACGGGCGCATCGTGCATGCGGGCGCCATGAGCGACCTCGTCGCGGACACGGCCCTGCAGCAGCGCCTGCTCGGCCTTTCCCTGGATGCGCACCAATGAGCGACATGACCGCCGACACCGCCGCCGTCGAGCTGCCGCGCGCCAGGACCGACTGGCTGCCGCTCCTTCTCGTTCCCGCCCTCGGCCTCCTGGCGCTGCCCTTCGTCGGCAGCCCCTCGACCTGGGTGACGCTCACCGTGGCGGGGCTCGCCATGGGGATGATGATCTTCCTCATGGCCTCGGGCCTCACCCTCGTGTTCGGCCTGATGGACATCATCAATTTCGGCCATGGAGTCTTCATCTCGCTCGGCGCCTACGCGACGCTCCTCGTCCTCGGACCGCTCGCCGGCTGGGCGACGGCCGATTCCCTCGGCCTCAACCTCGCGCTCCTGCTCCTGTGCATCCTCGTCGCCATGGCGGTGACGGGCTTGGTCGGCGCGGTCTTCGAGCGCGTCATCGTGCGCCCGGTTTACGGCAGCCATCTGAAGCAGATCCTCGTCACCATGGGCGGGCTGATCGTCGCCGAGCAGCTGATCCATGCCATCTGGGGCGCCTCGCCCATCCCGATCCCGCTGCCGCAATCCCTGCGCGGCGCCTTCGTGGTCGGCGACATCGTTATGGAGCGCTATCGCGTCGTGGCGGTCGCCATCGGGCTTCTCGTCTTCGTCGGGATGCAGCTCCTGCTCAACCGCACCCGCCTCGGCCTGCTGATCCGGGCCGGGGTCGAGAACCCCGAGATGGTCGAGGCGCTGGGCTACCGGATCCGGCGCCTTTTCGTCAGCGTCTTCATCGCCGGCTCGGCGCTGGCAGGTCTCGGCGGCGTCATGTGGGCCTTCTACCGCCAGACGCTCACCGCCGGCATGGGCATGGAGGTGATGGTGCTGGTGTTCATCGTCATCATCATCGGCGGCCTCGGCTCCGTGGGCGGCTGCTTCGTCGGCTCGATCCTCGTCGCGCTGGTGGCCAACTACGTCGGCTTCGTCGAGCCCAAGCTCGCCCTGATCTCCAACATCCTCGTCATGGCCCTGGTGCTGATCTGGCGTCCGCAGGGCCTGTTCCCGGTGGCCCGCCGATGAGCACGTCTCCCGCCCTCGCACTCCCGTTCGACGAGATCCGCCGGCGCGGCGGCTTTTGGAACGCGATCCTGTCCTCGGACCGACCGCGCTCCAAGGTTCTGAGCGCTATCCTGCTGGCCATCCTGCTGTTCCTCGCCGCGACGCCGTTCCTGTTCTCCGGCAGCCAGCCCTTGAGCACCGCGGCGAAGATCTGCGTCTTCGTCGTGCTCGTCGCGAGCTACGACCTCCTGCTCGGCTATTCGGGCATCGTGTCCTTCGCTCACACCATGTTCTTCGGAATCGGCGGCTACGGCATCGCCATCGCGCTCGAACGCCTGGGTCCGACCTGGGGCTCGGCCGTCATCGGCCTGGCCGCGGCGCTCGGCCTGTCGGCCGTGCTCGCCGTCGCCATCGGCCTCCTGTCGCTCCGGGTCCGCGCCATCTTCTTCTCGATGATCACCCTGGCGGTCGCCTCGGCGGCGGCCGTCCTGGCGTCGCAGCTGTCGGACGTGACCGGCGGCGAGGACGGCTTGTCGTTCCAGCTGCCCCCGGCCCTGCGCCCCGCCTTCCGGCTCCTGTCGGAGCCTCTGTTCGGCACCCCGGTCAACGGGCGCCTCATCGCCTATTACCTCGTCTTCTCCGTTTCGCTCGTCGTCTTCCTCGTCCTCCTGCGCATCGTGAACTCGCCCTTCGGACGCGTCCTGCAGGCCATCCGCGAGAACGAGTTCCGGGCCGAGGCCCTGGGCTACCGGGTCGTCGCCTACCGAACGGCGGCCTCGGTGATCTCGGCTCTCGCCGCGACGGTCGCCGGCGCGCTCATGGCCCTGTGGCTGCGATATAACGGCCCCGACACCACGCTCTCCTTCTCGATCATGATCGACATCCTGCTCATGGTGGTGATCGGCGGCATGGGCACGATGTACGGCGCGGTGGTCGGGGCCGCCCTGTTCGTCCTCGCCCAGAGCTACCTGCAGGTCCTGATGGCCGCCGGGAGCGCGGCGTTGGCGGGCCTGCCGATCCTGCCGAACCTGATTCATCCGGACCGATGGCTCCTGTGGCTCGGCGCCCTGTTCGTCATCAGCGTCTACGCGTTCCCGGGCGGCATCGTCGGACGGCTGCGGCAAGCCGGGCAATAAAGGTTAGACCCGGAAACCTTCGCGAGCCCCGAACCGTTTTCACTCCAAAGAGCGGAGGAGACGTAATGAGCCGTGCCTTTGTTCGTGAAACCGAGGGTGGCGAAGCCTTCGAGGACCTTCCCGACCGGATGATCAGCCCGCATCATCTCGTGACGCCCTCGGGGCTGGCCCAGATGGACGCGGAAATCGAATCCCTGCACAAGCGTCTTGCCGAGGCTCAGGCGGCCGACGACAAAGCCGAAGTGGCCCGTCTCAACCGCGACCTGCGCTACTGGTCGGCGCGCCGGGCCTCCTCCGAGGTGGTGCCGCCCCCCACGGACACGGCTCACGTCCGCTTCGGCGCCCGCGTCACCTTCGAGCGCGAAGACGGCCGGCGCCAGACCTACCGGATCGTGGGCGAGGACGAGGCCGACCCGGCGAAGGGCAGCCTGTCCTACGTGTCACCCCTGGCGCAGGCGCTCATGGGCAAGGAGATCGGCGACGTGGTGCCCATCGGGCAGACCACGGCGGAAATCGTCGAGATCGAGTTGTAGCCTCCCTGTCATCACCGGCCTCGGGCCGGTGATCCCGCTTGTCTGAATCGCGAGCCTTGCCGGATCGTGATCGCCGGGACAAGCCAGGCCATGACGGGAGCGGGTGCCTGCGGGATTGGAGCAGCGCTGCTCCCTACTCCGCGGCCGTCGCGTAATAGGCGCGCTTCGCCTGGTACATCAGCAGATCGGCGCGCTTGACCACCGCCTCCAGCCTCTCGCCCGGCTGGCTGGTGGCCGCTCCCATGGCGAAGCTGAGGGGCAGGCCGGTATAGAACTGGTTGTTGACCTCGAGCATGTTCTCGATGCCCTCCATGACCACTGCCGCCTCGCGCTCGTCGGTGCCCGGCATCAGGAGCGCGAACTCGTCGCCTCCGATGCGCGCCGCATAGGACGGCTTGTCGACGGCCTTGCTCAGCACCTCGCCGGCCCGGCGCAGCAACGCGTCGCCCGCCGCATGGCCGAGCTGGTCGTTCGCCGCCTTCAGGCCGTTGAGATCGATGATCGCGATGCTGACGGGAAACGGTCCCTTGCGCTCGAGGCGGTTGAGCTCGTCCACGTAGAAGGTGCGGTTGTAGAGCTTGGTCAGCACGTCGTGCTTGCCGAGATATTCGAGATAGGCTTCGGCGCGCTTGCGGGCCGTGATGTCGGTCAGCGCCACCTGGACCAGCGACCAGTCCTTCTCGTGGCCGGGCAGCACGGAGAACTGCAGGTGAAGGTGCAGCTCGTCGCCCGTCAGGGAGTAGTTGACGACCTCGCGCTGCTGGAAGGTCCTGCCGTTCCACAGGTCGATCAGCTGCTCTCTGAAATGCTCACGCATCTCGTCGCGGAACACGTCGCCGAGGCGCATCAGCAGGGTCTGCTTGTCCGGCGCGGCGAACAGATCGAGCGTATGCCGGTTCACGTCGATCACGCGGATCTCGCTCATGCAGCGCGAGACGAACTCGGGATGGACGTCGGTGAAGACGCGGAAGTCGCTGATCCCCTGTCGGCGGGCATCGTCGAGAAGGTGTTTGACGCAGCTGAAATCCTCCACCCACAGGGAGACGGGCGAGTGCTCGAACAGGCCGCGGGCATAAGTTTCGCTGGTCGCGAGCTGCCGACGGGCCGTCTCGCGCTCCGTCACGTCTTCGATGGCGATCAGGACGCGGTCCCACTGATCCTCGTGCCCGGGCAGCACGCCGCCCCTGAGCTGGATGTCGAGCCTCTTCCCCGACAGGGTGTAGTTCACCGTGTTGCTGAAGAACTCCGTCTCGCCGTCCCAGAGCTGAACGAGCTCCTCGATGTGCGTCTTCAGCATGTCATTGCGGAAGATGCGGCCGAGATTGTCCACCAGCTGCGGCAGATCCGCGGCCTCGTACAGGCTCAGGGTCTTGCGGTTGACCTTGATGACGCGGATCAGGCTGGAGCAGGATTCCACCCGCGCCGTGTCTGCGAGCAGGTGATCCCGCAGCGAGGTCACGCCCTCGGCCCGCCACTGCGCGAACAGCCGCTTGAGGCCGCTGTAATCCTCGAGCCACAGGGAGACGGGCGCCAGTTCGAACATCTCGGCATCGTCGGCGCGGTCGCCTGTCGGCCGGGCGGTGGAACGGTCTGCTTTGGAGGACAGCATGGAAGGCCTGCGGATCAACCCAATCTCGGGCGCAATTCACCCCAGACCCGCAATGTAATACTAGGCCAGAAACGGCGTTTTTTCAGGCAGAGTGAAAGATGTCCAGGAAACAGGCATTCTTGCAACACTGCCGTTTTGTCGCAATGGAGCCGGACCTCCCTCGACCCATCCCGGGCCCGCCACCTGCTATCGCCTGTTCGGAACGATCGCCGTCGCCTCGACCTCGAGCCGGGCGGCCTTCTCCACGAGCCGCACGACCTGGACCAGAGCCATGGCCGGGTAATGAGCGCCGAACACGTCCCGGTAGGCCCGGCCGAGCTCGCGGAGATTGGCCAGGTACTCGTCGATGTCGACCACGTACCAGGTCAGGCGCACCAGGTGCCGGGGCTCGGCCCCTCCCTCGGCCAGAATCGCCCGGATGTTCTCGAAGATCTGACGGGCCTGGGCGACGAAACCGTCGGCGAAGGTTTCGTTCTCGTCCCAGCCGACGATGCCGCCCGTCACCACGACCCGGCCCTGGGCCGCCATGCCGTTGGCGTAGCCTTTGGGCGCACGCCAGTGCTTCGGATTGAGAACCTCCGGCCCATCGTCGATGACGGTCATGGGAGCGCCTTCCAGTGCCGCTGTCATTGTCGTTCTCCCCCCTGGCGAATGGCGACGGAGCCGAGCTCACCAAAGCGTCGACTCTCCAGCATCTTCAGAAGCTCGCGCGCGATCACGACCTTCTGGACTTCGGTGGCGCCCTCGTAGATGCGCAATGCACGGATTTCGCGATAGAGCTCCTCGACCTTGACGCCCTTGGTGACGCCGAGGCCTCCGAAGATCTGCACCGCCCTGTCGATGACGCTCTGCGCCGTTTCGGTGGCGTGCATCTTCGCCATGGCGGCCTCGCGGGTGACGCGCGGCGCGCCCTGATCCTTGGTCCAGGCCGCCCGATAGACGAGAAGCGCCGCGCTGTCCACGCCGGTGGCCATGTCGGCCAGCGCGCCTTGCGTCATCTGAAGATCGCCGAGCGGCGCACCGAAGAGCTTGCGCGAGGCGGCGTGCTGCAGCGCGTCGGCCAGGGCGCGGCGCGCCAGACCGAGCGCCGCGGCTCCGACCGTTGAGCGGAACACGTCGAGGGTCGCCATGGCGACCTTGAAGCCCTCGCCCGGTCCGCCGATCCTTTGCGAAAGCGGCACACGACAGCCATCGAAGCGCAGGGTCGCGAGAGGATGAGGCGCGATCACGTCGATACGGTTCTCGATGCTCAAACCCGGGGTCTGCGCATCGACCACATAGGCGGACAGGCCCTTCGCGCCGGGCGCCTCGCCCGAACGCGCGAACACCACGTAATGATCCGCGATCCCGCCGTTGGAGATCCAGGTCTTCACGCCGTCGATCCGCACATGGTCCGAGCCGTCCGGCGTCGCCGTGGTGCTCATGGCCGCCACGTCCGACCCCGCCTCCGGCTCCGAGAGCGCGAAGGCCGCGATGGCGTCTCCCCGCGCGACCGGCGGCAGGTAACGGTCCTTGAGCGCATCGGAACCGAACAGGGTGATCGGCCCCGTGCCGAGACCCTGCATGGCGAAGGCGAAATCCGCCAGCCCCTCGTGCGCGGCAAGCGTTTCGCGCGCCAGGCACAGGCTGCGTACGTCGAAGGACGGAAACAGGCCGCCATAGGCTTCGGGCACCACCGCCTTCAGCCATCCGCCCTCGCCCAATCGGCGCACGAGGCGGCGGCAGGAGGC